>NZ_JBPKJK010000209.1:0-13463 GCF_051756985.1 Saccharothrix sabaoui | reverse complement strand
ATGAACGGGATCACCGTCGCCACCGACGACTCGTCGTTGGCGCGACAGGACTACGACGTGATCGTCGTGGGAGCCGGGTTCGCGGGGGCCGTGGCGGCCCGCGAGCTGTCGGCCCGCGGCCTCGATACGCTCGTCCTCGAAGCACGCCACCGCCTCGGCGGTCGCACGTGGACGGACACCTTCGCCGGGCAGAGCGTGGAGGTGGGCGGCCAGTTCGTCTCCGCCGGGCACCCGCTGGTGATGGACGCGCTGCGCCGGTACGGCATCGGGACCGTCGGCGGACCCGCGCCGACCCGCGCCGTGATGCCCACCCCGGACGGCCCGGGCGACTTCACGATCACCGACCTCGTCACCCGCCAGGGCGGGCTGCTGGAGAGGCTGTTCGCGGGCTCGGACGAGTACTTCCCGAACCCCGCCGAACCGCTCACCCGCGAGGACCTGGTCCGCGCGGTCGACCACCTCTCGCTGCGGGACCGGCTCGACGAGCTGGGGCTGTCCGCCGACGACGAGAGCTGGGTCACCGGCGTCACCGCGGGGCAGTCCGGCGGTTCCAGCGCGTTCGGCGCGCTGACCGGCCTGGCGCAGTGGTGGGCCCTGGCCGGTGGGAACGCCGCCGACTGGTACTCCAGCCAGGGCCTGCGCCCCGCCGGCGGCATGTCGGCGCTGATCGGCGCCGTCCTCGGCGACTCGGACGCCACGGTGTGCCTGAACGCGCCGGTGCGCGCGGTCACCCAGAGCGCGCGGCGGGTCGCCGTCACCGCCGGCCTGGGCCGCGGCTACACGGCCAAGGCCGTGGTGGTGGCCGTGCCGGTGAACGTGTGGAGGACGATCCGCTTCTTCCCCGCCCTGCCGGAGGTGCACGCCACCGCGACGCGGCAGGGCGTCGGCGTGCCGAACGTGCGCAAGCTGTGGCTGCACGTGCGCGGCCTGGACGACGACGTGCTCGTCAACGGCGCCGAGGGCGACCCGTTCGCCGCCCTGGTCTCGCAGGGCAGGCTGGCCGACGGCCAGCTGATGTTCGGCATCAACGCCCTGCCCGCGCTGGACATCAGGGACCGCTCGGCCGTCGAGCTGGCGCTGAAGGCCGTGCTGCCGGAGGCGATCCTGGTCGACTTCCGCGCCCACGACTGGGGCGTCGACCCGTACGCGCGGGGCGCCTGGGCGCTGCGCAGGCCCGGCCAGCTCACCACCCAGCTGCCCGCGATCCAGCAGCCGCACCGCAAGGTGGCCTTCGCGACCTCCGACATCGCGAGCGGCTGGACCGGTTTCGTCGAGGGTGCTTTCGAGTCGGGCCTGCGCGCGGCGCGGCAGGCCGCCGACCTGCTGGGCTGACGGCCTGCCGGGCTGACGGCCCACCCGGGCTGACGACCCGCCGGAGCGGTCGCCCGCCCGGGTGGGCCGGCGTGGGCGGTGCCCGCGTCAGCCCGCCACCGGGTGGGCGGCCAGCTCGCGGCGCAGCTCCGCGAGGCGGGTCCGGTAGCGCTCGACCGAGGCGAGCTTGACGTGCTCGTAGCCGCGGACCTCGTCCGGCAGCCCGGCGAGGGCGACGGCGACCGGCAGCGTCCCGGCGTCGAGGTGGTCGAGCGCGGAGCGCACCGCGTCGCGGTACTCCTCGACGAGTGCGCGCTCGACCCGGCGGACGCGGGCGACGCCGAACGGGTCGAAGGCGGTCCCGCGCAGGCGGCGCATCGCGCGCAGGGCGCGGAAGACGGGCCTGACCCACGGGCCGAGGGCGATCTTGCGCTTCATCCCGAGGGCGCGCAGCACCGGCGGGTGCAGGCGGTAGCGGATCGTGGCGCCCTCGCCGAACTGGTCGCGGACCGAGTCCTCCAGCGACGGGTCCAGCGACAGCCGGGCGACCTCGTACTCGTCCTTGTACGCCATCAGCTTGAAGAGGTGCCGGGCGACGGCGTCGGCGAGCCCGGTGCTGCCGGGGACGGCCAGCTCCTCGCGGGCGCGGACCTCGTCGACGAACGCGGCGTACCTCCCGGCGTACCGCTCGTCCTGGTACGCGGTCAGCTCGGCGGTGCGGCGCGCGACCAGCTCGTCCAGGTCCGCCGGCTCGTCGGCCCCGGGCTCGTCGTGCCCGGCGGGCCGGTCGGGCCGGTCGGCCTCGGCGACGAGGCGGCGGCCGTGGCGGAAGGCCGCCAGGTTCGCGTCCACCCGGGTGCCGTTGAGCCGGATCGCCCCTTCGAGGGCCTCGGCGGGCAGGGGGATGCCGCCCGCCTGGAACGCGGCCCCGACCAGCAGCATGTTGGCGAACTGCTCGTCGCCGAACAACCGCTGGGACAGCTCGTCGGCGGCCAGGTAGTGCACCCGGGCGACGCGCCCGTCGAGCGCGGAGCGGATGCGGTCCTGGTCCGGGAAGGACGCGGTCGGGTCGACGACCATGTGCCCGGTCGGCACCTCGGCGGTGGAGACGACGGCAATCGTGCGCCGGGGGTCGGTGACGGTCATCCGCTCGGGGTCGGTGGCCACCAGGGAGTCGCACCCGAGGTAGAGGTCGCACTCGCCCCCGGCGAGCTTGGCCGCGCGGTCGGTGGCGGTGGTGCTCACCTTGACGTCGGAGACGACCGCGCCGCCCTTCTGCGCCAGGCCGGTCTGGTCGAGGGTGCGGACGTGGCGGCCCTCGATCGCGGCGGCGGTGGCGAGGACCTGGGCGACGGTGACCACGCCGGTGCCGCCGACCCCGCTGACGCGCAGGCGGTAGTCGTCGGTCGGGACGCGCAGGACGGGGTCCGGCAGCGGCCCCACGTCGACCGGGACGCGCTTCGCGACGCGCCGCGCCGCGGGGGTGACGGTGACGAACGAGGGGCAGTCCCCGTCCAGGCAGGAGTAGTCGAGGTTGCAGGAGGACTGGTGGATGCGGGTCTTGCGGCCGTACCCGGTGTCCACCGGGCGCACCGACAGGCAGTTGGACTTGCGGCCGCAGTCACCGCAGCCCTCGCACACCCGCTCGTTGATCAGCACCTTGGTGGTCGGGGTGGGCAGGGTGCCCCGCTTGCGCTTGCGGCGCTTCTCGGCGGCGCACTCCTGGTCGTGGACCAGCACGGTGACGCCGGGCTGCCCCGCGAGTTCGGTCTGCACGTCGAGCAGGTCGTCGCGGTGGCGCACCGAGACCCGGCCCCGGACGCCGATCCCCCGGCGGCGCAGGGACTTGCGGACCCGCGCCGGCTGCTCGGTGGTGACGACGACCCGGGTCACGTCCTCGGCCAGCACGGTCGCGACGAGCCGGGCGAGGTCGCCGCCGCCCACCGCGTCCTGCCCGCCGGTCATCGCGACCGTGGCGTTGAACAGGACCTTGTAGGTGATCGGGACGCCCGCGGCGACGGCGGCCCGGATGGCCAGGCTGCCGGAGTGCGCGAACGTGCCGTCGCCGAGGTTCTGGAGGAAGTGCCGCTGCTCGACGAACGGGGCCATGCCGATCCAGTGGCCGCCCTCGCCGCCCATCTGGGTCAGGCCCGTGACCTTGCCGACCTGTTCCTCCGGCATCATCAGCACCATCGCGTGGCAGCCGATCCCGCCGCCGACCAGCGCGCCCTCCGGCGGTTTGGTGGACGAGTTGTGCGGGCAGCCGGAGCAGAAGTACGGCGACCGCACCGCGAGGGGGAGCGAGATCCGCTCCCGGGGCTCGCGCTCGGCGCGGGAGCGCAGCGGCCCGAAGCCGCCGAGGTCGCGCAGCCGCCTGGCCAGGCCCGTCGCGACCAGGTCGGGGTCCAGCTCCCCGATGTCGCTGAACAGGCGCGCCCCGTGCGGGTCGCGCTTGCCGACCACCACCGGGGCGGCGGCGGTGCCGTAGAGGACGTCGCGCACGGCGACCTCCAGGAAGGCGCGCTTGTCCTCGACCACGACGATCTCGTCGAGCCCCTCGGCGAACTCGCGCACGATCGTCGGCTCCACCGGGATGATCGCGCCCAGCTTGAGCAGCCGGACGCCCAGGCGGACCAGGTCCGCCTCTCCCAGCCCGAGCGAGTCCAGCGCCTGCCGCACGTCGAGGTAGGTCTTGCCGGCGGCGACGATCCCGACCCGCGCGCGGCCGGTGGCGCCCAGGACGCGGTTGACGCCGCTGCGGCGCAGGTACTCCAGGGCGATGGGCAGGCGGACCTGCTGGAAACCGCGCTCCAGCCCGGCGAGGTCCCGGCCCAGCAGCCGCGCGTGCGGCACGTGGGAGTAGGCGCGCAGGCCGCCGGGCAGGTCGGACAGGTCCGGCGGGGTCCACCGGGGCGTCACCTCGGCCGAGGAGGCGCCGTCGGCGACGTTGGTGACGACCTTCACCGCCGTCCACAGCCCGCTCGCCCGGGACAGCTCGACGGCGTGGAACCCGAACCGGAGCACCTCGTCCGGGTCGGCCGGGTAGAAGGTCGGCAGCTGCAGGTCCGCCAACGCCGGTTCGGACGAGCCGGGGACGCTGGACGACTTCGCGGCCGGGTCGTCGCCGACCAGCGCGACCACCCCGCCCCGGGGCGAGGTGCCGATCATCGCGGCGTGCCGGATGGCGTCGGTGGCGCGGTCCAGGCCCGGCGCCTTGCCGTACCAGAAACCCGTCACCCCGTCGGTGTTCAGGTCGGCGACCTGCCCGGCGAGCTGCGTCCCGGCCAGCGCCGTCGCGGCCAGCTCCTCGTTGAGCGCGGGGGCGTGCACGACGCGGTGCGCGTCCATCAGCTCCCGGCGCCGGGCGATCTCCAGGTCGTAGCCGGCGAGGGGGGAGCCCTCGTACCCGGTGACGTACAGCGATCCCCGGTGCCCCCGGCGGTCGTCGTGCCGCTGCCGGTCGAGCAGCACGCGGACCAGGGCCTGCACGCCGGTCAGGTACACCCGCCCGTCCTCGGCCAGGTAGCGGTCGTCCAGCGAGAAGGACGCCGGGCCGGGTGCGGTCGGCGCCACCCCCGGGGCGGCCCCCGGTGTATCCAGGGTCGCGCTCATCGCGGAATCCCCTCCTGCGCGCGTCGTGGTGGTGATGTCGATCAAGGGTGCCACGACCGCGTGCGGGGCGGGGCGGAAGCGCGAAGGATTCCGGAAAAGCTGGACCACGGGCGCTGTTCGCGCGGTCGGGACTGGACCGGTGGCGCAACGGTCCGGTCCGGACCGGGCCGAGTCCGTTGTGGACGGTGCACCGCCCGGCCGGACCCCGGCCCCGGACGGGACAGCGGGTCGGTCACCTCGCCCGGGCGAGCCAGAGGGCGTCGGGACCGGCCGGGAACCGGAGCTGGCCCGTCGTGTCGTGCGCGGCCCGCCACACCGCCTCGGCGACCTCACTCTCCCGAGTGAACAGTTCCTGGCTCGTGAAGGCGCTCACCGCCTTCTCCGCCCACGGCGCGCAGGGCGCCGGGACCAGCTCGCCCACCGGGGCGCCGCCGGTCGCCCTGGCCCCGAAGTTCGTCGTCAGGCAGGCGCCCGGCTCGACCGTCTTCGCCCGCACGCTGGAGTCACGTTGACCACCACGCCGGAGCCGCGCTCGCGGAACAGCGGCAGCACGGCCCGGGTCGTCGCCATCACGCCGAACGTGTTGACCTCGGACACCTCCCGCACGCGCGTCACGGGGGTGCCCTCGAACACGCCGATCGACGGGACGCCCGCGTTGTTGACCAGGACGTCGACGGGCCCGCCGCTTCGACCGCGGCGGCGATGCCGTCGGGGTCGGTCACGTCGAGCCGGACGACGCGCAGCCGGTCCGACGCGGGGAGGACGTCCGGGCTCGGGGTGCGCATCCCGGCGACGACGTTCCAGCCCCGGTCGTGGAGGTGCAGGGCGGTCTCCCGCCCGTAGCCGGAGGAGGTGCCGGTGATCAGGACCGTCTTCATGGCGTCCCGCAGGCGGGCCGCGTCCTGGCTCGGGGGCGCGCCGAACCGGCGGCGGTACTCGCGGCTGAACTGCGACGGGTTGTCGCAGCCGACGCGCCGGCCGACGCCGGTGACGTCGCCCGGGTGGGTGGCGAGCAGCAGCCGGGCCTCCTGGAGGCGGATCTGCTTCCGGAACTGGATGGGGCTCATCGCGGTCACCGCCTGGAAGTTGCGGTAGAAGGCGGAGGGGCTCATGCCGGACATGCGCGCCACGTCCTCGACCCGGAACGGCTGCGCGTAGTGCTCCCGGATCCAGCGCACGGCCCGCGAGACGTGGCTGAGGCCGCTGTCGGGCAGGCCGAGCCGGCGGACCGTCGCCCCCTGCTCGCCGGTGATCAGCCGCCACAGGATCTCGCGCTTGACCAGCGGCGCCGGCACGGCCCGGTCGCGGGGCCGGTCGAGCAGGCGCAGCAGGCGGACCACCGCGTCGAGCAGCTCGGCGGACGCGTCGCTGACCGCGATCCCCGGCGGAACGCCCTCGCCGGTCCGGGGGACGTCCCCCGGACCGGCCTGGAGCAGCAGTTCGGCGACGGCGGCGGGTTCCAGCACGAGGCCGAAGCCGGGGGCGGGCCGGCCGGGCTCCACCCCGGTGAACTGCCCGGTGACGGGCAGGTCCACGGAGGCGACCAGGTACTGCCCGGGGCCGTACTCGTGAACCCGGTCGCCCAGGGCGAGGCGCTTGGCGCCCTGGGCGATGACCGCGAGGACCGTGCCGGTCATCGACGGCGTCGGCGGGTCCGCCCGGTCGACCCGCGAGATGAGGACGCCGTCGACGGCGGTGCCCCAGTCGGGGCGGACGTGCCGGGCCAGCACGTCGCGGAACGAGTTCGGCCGGCACGCCGTCCTCGGCGACCTCCGCGACGACGAGGTCACCGACTACATCTCCCCCGCGCCGGCCGACGACCTCTCGGGCCTGCCGGCCACCTACGTCGACACCGGCTCCGCCGAGGTCTTCCGCGACGAGGACACCGACTACGCCACCCGCGTCCGGGCGGCCGGCGGCCAGGCCGAGCTGCACGTCCGGGCGGGCGGCTTCCACGGCTTCGACGCCCTGTACCCCCGGGCGCGCATCTCGGCCACGGCCCGCCGGACCCGCACCGACTGGCTCGCCCGGCTCCTGTCCGCCGACGCCCACGCCGACGCGTAGGCCGGGCTGTTCAGCGCACGTGCCCGGTCGTCAGGACGGGTGCCGGTCGGCGGACGCGGAGCGGGTGGCGTGCAGCGACGCCAGGAGCCGCAGGCGGTCGGCGTCGGGGCTGCCCGGTTCGGTGGTGAAGACGAGCAGGAACGGGCCGGGGTCGCCGGGCAGCGGGTAGGTGTCCCAGTCCAGGGTGATGTCGCCGACGCCGGGCACGTGGAAGGTCTTGGTGCCGCTGACCGACTCGCGCACGTCGTGCAGGGCCCACAGCCGGCGGAACTCGGCGCTGCGGATGCTCAGCTCGCCGATGACCGCGGTGGCGCGGGGGTGGGTGGGGTCGGCGGCGACGGCGGCGCGCATCATGCCGATGTACTCCAGGGCCTGCCGCTCCCAGTCCGGGCAGCTCCGGCCGCCGGTCGCGGTGTCGTCGAACAGCAGCAGGAGCATGTTGAGCCGGTCGGGCGGGAGGTCGCCCGGGTCGCCGAGCAGCGCCTCCGCCATCGGGTTCCAGTCCAGCAGGTCGAGGTGCCTGCCCAGCACGACCGCCGGGGTGTCCACCACCCGCAGCAGCCGGCGCGTGCTGCGGGGCACCCGTTCCGGGGCGCGGTCCACCCGGGTGGGCACCGGGCGGCGGGCGGCGCGGGCAAGGGTGAACAGGTGCCGGCGCTCCTCGTCGTCGAGGCCGAGCGCGCCGGCGATCGCGTCCAGGACGTCGTCGGACGGGCGCACCTCCCGGCCCTGCTCGATCCGCTGGTAGTAGTCGGTGCTCAACCCGGCCAGCAGGGCCAGTTCCTCGCGCCGCAGCCCGACGACCTTGCGCCGGCCGCCGGGCTCCAACCCGACGTCGCGCGGGTGCAGCCGGGCGCGCCGGGCGCGCAGGAAGTCGCCGAGTTCCCGAGCGTGCGGGTGACTGCTGCCCATGCCCCGAGTGTGCCGCCCCGGCCGGCGCCCTGGGTAGGTCTGGCGGACCCGGGCAGGCGGGGCCGACCGAACCGCGCCGGATCGCTCCTAGCGTCGGTGGCGCAGCACGCCGACACCCCCAGGAGCAGCAGATGACCGGATGGACCGCCGACCACATCCCCGACCAGCGCGGTCGGGTCGCCGTCGTGACCGGCGCGAACTCGGGCCTCGGCCTGGTCACCGCCACCGAACTGGCCCGGCGCGGCGCCCACGTCGTGCTCGCCGTCCGCGACACCGCCGCCGGCGGGCGGGTCGCCCACCGGATCGGCGGCGGCACCGAGGTGCGGGAGCTGGACCTGGCCTCCCTCGGCTCGGTGCGCGCGTTCGCCGCCGGGCTGGTCGCCGACCACCCGGCGATCGACCTGCTGGTCAACAACGCCGGCGTGGTCCTGCTCGGCCCGCGCCGCACGACCGTCGACGGCTTCGAGCTGCACTTCGCCACCAACGCGCTGGGCCACTTCGCGTTGACCGGCCTGCTGCTCGACGCCCTGGCCGCGGGGCGGGGGGCCCGCGTGGTCGGCCTCAGCTCGATCACCCACCGCAACGCGCACCTCGACTTCGACGACCTGATGTCCGAGCGCGGCTACCGGGCCGCCACCGCCTACGGCCGGTCCAAGCTCGCCACCACGGTCCTCGGCGTCGAGCTGGACCGCCGCCTGCGCGCCGCCGGGTCGCCGGTCGCCGGCGTGCTGGCCCACCCCGGCCTCACCCGCACCAACCTGACCCCGCGCGCCTGGGAGCACCGGGGCCGGCTGGGCCGGTCGATCGCGGCGGTCGGCCTGCTGGTCACCCAGCCGGTCGAGCGCGGCGCGCTGCCGCAGCTGCGCGCCGCGACCGGGACCGGTGTGCGGGGCGGCGAGTTCTTCGGGCCGTCCGGGCCCTGGGAGGCGCGGGGCGGCGTCGCCCGGGCCCGGTTCGGCCGGGAGGCGACCGACCCGGACGTCGGCAGGCGGCTCTGGGCGGTGGCCGAGGAGCTGACCGGCGTCAGCTACCCCTGAACCCGGCGGGCGCGCTGTCGGTCGGCGGTCACCCGCCGGTCGGCGCGCCGTCGGTGACCGTGCCGTCGGTGACCGCGCCGACGACCGTGACGCCGACGGAACCCGGGTTGCGCGACGCCAGGTCGAAGCGGATGCGCTCGACCTGCTCGACCTCCGCGTCGGCCGCCGTCAGCACGGACACGTCCTTGGTGACCTCACCGCGCTGGAAGTAGGCGGTCACCTGCAACCCGGTGGTCGACAGCGGCCGCGAGGGCAGCGGCTCCTCCCGGGAGACGCGTTGGCGGAACCACGTCTCGTCGACGTCCGTGGTGGACAGCTCGACCCCCTCCGGGGCGACCGGCCGGCCCGCGACCGTGTAGTTCGAGTCGGTCGGCGAGGACAGCGCCACCCGCCAGGTCAGGGTGCCGCCCTCGGTGACCGAGTCGGTGACCGGCGTGGCGGTGAGGGTCGGCTCCGGGTCGTCGTTCGGCACCGTCAGCCTGTTCGTGTAGTGGCCGACGACCGCGCCGCGCACGGCCTTGGCCAGCACCACGCGCTTCAGGTCGAAGCTCCAGCGGGTGTTGCCGGTGACCTGCACCGGGAGTTCGACCTCGTGCTGCCCCGGCTGGACCGCCACCAGCCGCTCGGTGTACGCGCGGCCGTCCTCGTCCTGGACGAACACCCGCACGGAGCCCGCGCCGTCACCCGTGACCGAGACCGGGAACCGGACGGTCCGCGTGCCGGAGTCGCCCTCCTCGGTGGTCAGCGCGCCCACGTCGACGCGCGGGAGCGCCACCGGGCGCGGGTCCGGCAGGCCGGGCGCCCAACCGTGGGCGTCGACGAGCCACGCCTCACCGGAACCGCCGTGCGGGACCAGTTCCAGCCCGGCGACGCGGCGCAGGTCGATCCCGCGCGACGGCAGCGGCACGCGGACCTCCTGCGCCCAGCGGGCGGACAACCGCTCGGTGGCGGGCAGCCCGTCGAGCGTCACCGACCCCAGCGGCGCGCGGCGCCCGGTCGCGTCGGTGACGGCCACGTCGAAGCGGGTGCCGGTGGTGTTCGGCGGCACGACCAGCCTCAGCGCGAGGTGCCGCGCCCCCGCCAGGGACACCGGCGAGCCGGGGCGCGCGGTCGCGGCCTGCCCGTCCGCGGTCCACCGCAGCGCCACGGCGAACCGGCCCGACTCGGGCACCACGCGGTTGAAGCGGACGAAGTGCGGCGAGGGTCGGGTGGCGGCCGGGTCGACGCACGCCGCGGCCGGGTCGGCCGAGACCTGCGCGCACACCCTCGCGGACCCGCCCGCCGAGGTCGCCTCGTCGGGCACGACGAACGGGGACCGCGCGCCGCCGACCGCGTGGGCGAGCACGCGCGCCGGGTCGGCCGAGGGGGCGCGGACGCCCGAGCCGTCGAGCAGCGGCAGCACCCGCCGGTCGCCCTCGACGAACAGGCGCGCCGCCGCGGCGACGTAGGTCGCGCCCGCGGTCTGCTGCTGCTCGGCCGTGAGCCGGGTGGCGGTGCCCGGCGAGCACACCGCGTCGTCGGGCGGGGAGCGGAAGTCGTCGGACGCCGGGGCCTGCGCCTGGCCGGGCGTCCACTCGGTGTTGAAGTAGTTGTGGTTGGCGCCGACGAAGTACAGCGCGCTGTGCAGCGCGGTCCCCCGGCTCACGCCGCGGGTCGCGTCCACGAACAGCTGGCCCTGGAGGTCGGACACGTCGCCGTCGCAGCCGGGCAGGATCGTCACCGACGGCACGTCCGGCGCGGGGTTGTGCCCGAAGATCGTCGGGCCGATGAGCAGGGTGCCCTTGACGTTCCAGCGCACCGGGGCGTCGCCGGGGGCCGGGGAGAGGCTGTCGACCGCGGCGCGGTTGACTCCCTCGCCGCCGCGGGAGTGCCCGACCAGGAACACCCGGCCCAGGTCCGCGACGGGCGCGGCGCGGACGACGTCGGGGGCCGATCCCCGACCGGCGCCCGCCCAGTCCGCCCACCTGGCCAGGTGGGCGCGGACCAGCGCCGACCGCGCGCCCGCGCCGGCCTCGAAGTCGAGCGTGTCGTGGGCGTTGACGGCGTTGGCCGACACGGACACCGTCACGTAGCCCTGCGAGGCGAGCAGCCGTTGCGACTGGAGGTAGCCGCGGTGGCTCGGCACCGACGTGGCGGAGGCCGGGCAGGGCCAGTCCAGCAGCATCGTGGTGCCGTCGTAGCAGGTGATGTGCCTGCCGTGCAGGAACAGCGCCAGCGGGCGCCTGCCCGGCGCGTCGGTCGGCGCGACGACCACGGCCTCCATCTCCAGCGGGACCGGGTAGCCGGGCACGGTGACGGGGTCCAGCGCGTAGTCCCCCGTGCGCGTGGCGAACGGGCCGGGCACGCCGGGGTCGGTGGCGCCGGCCGGGAGCAGCGCGGGCGGTGTCGCGTTCGCCGCGACCGGCGGTGCCGCGGGTTCCTCGGCGTCCAGCCGCCTGCCCGACAGCCGCACCTGGAGCCCGTCGACGTCGCCGACCCCGTCCGCGTCCAGGGTGTAGGTGCGCAGGTCGGCGGACGGGCGCGGCACGCCCAGCAGCCGGTCGCCGTCCCAGAACTCGACCGCGGCGCCGCCCGGCGGGACCGGGGCGGGCGCCGTCCACGCCAGCCGCTCGCCGCTGACCGCCCACCCCGGCGGCGGCGAGTCGGGTGCCCGCAGGACCTGGGCCGTCGCCGCGACCGGTGTCGTGAGAGCGGTTACCACCAAGGCGGGTAACAGGAGTGTCGTCAAGCGCATGTGCGATCCCCCTCGGGGTCGAGCGACGGCCGACCAGTTCTAGCGGGGCCGGTCGCCGCGCCACAAGCGTTGTCGAAACTGTTGCGGACCGCCGGCGCGAAGACGTCCCGAAAGTGCACCCCGCGGGAGGGCTCCGCCCGTGCCCGGCGGCCGAACGCCGCGTGCCCGGCCCGCTCCCGCACCAGGACGTCGGTGTCTTCCACCGGGTCCGGCCCACCGGCGGCGAGCCGCGGCCCCAGCCGAACGGGGAGACCGCCGAGTCGGTGTGGACGCCGATCCCCGACGTCGCCCGCCTGCACCGGTCGTCGCTGGTCGACGTCGACCTGGTCCGGCACTGAGGCCGGTGTCGCCGGGCGTGCGTATCGCGGGCGTATGGGAAACCGCATACGCCGCCGCAACCGTCCCGGGTCTTCGGTGGGGGCACGGACCGCGGCGCGACCGCACGGGTGGCGCGGGTCGGTCCGCCGATCGGGAGAGGACGGTGATCGTGGACCCTGGTTCCGCACGTGGTGTCGACCGACGACGACTGCTCGGGTGGGGTGGCCTGATGGCGGCCGGCGTGGCGGCCGGTGCGCCGCTGGTGGGCACCGGGCTCGGCCACGCCGCGCCCGGGCAGCCCGGGAACGAACACGACCACGGGCGCGGGCACGGCCCGATCCCGTTGGACACGCGGCCCGGCGGGGCCTACGACCGGTACGTGGCGGGACTGGCCGCCGAGGACCGGTTCTCCGGCGTGGTGCTGCTGTCGCACCGGGGCCGGACCGTGCTGTCGCGCAGCTACGGGATGGCCGACCGGGAAAGGGGGGTCCGCAACCACGAGGACATCGCGTTCACCCTCTCCTCGGCGAGCCAACCGTTCCTCGCGGTGGCCGTCCTCCAGTTGGTGCAGCAGGGCAGGCTGGCGCTGTCGGACGCGGTGGGCGCGCACCTGACGGGCTTCGCCGAGGGGATCGCCGAGCAGGTGACCCTCCACCACCTGCTCACCAGCACCTCCGGGCTGGACGCCCCGATGCCGGACCGGGATCGCGTCTTCCACAGCAGGGAGGAGGTGCACGAGCACGACCGGCACTGGGCGCGGCAGGCGGAGCTGGTGGCCGTCCCCGGCTCGGCCGACAGCGAGAACGGCCACCGACCCGGCGGCGGCGTCGGCCTGTCCATCGCCGCGCAGGTCGTGGAGGCCGTGTCCGGCACGACGTTCTGGGACTACGTGCACGAGCACGTCTTCGCGCGCTGCGGCATGACCGGCTCGGGGTACTACACCAGGGACCGGTGGCTCACCGACGAGCACATCGCGCACCCGTACATGCGCCAGGCCGACGGCAGCCGGGTGGACGCCGTCCGCAACCTGGACAAGGGCTCCGTGAACCCGCACATCGAGGGCCGGAACCCGGCCCGCGCCTTCATCGGCAACGCCTCGGGCGACGGTTTCGCCACCGCGCCGGACCTGGTGCGGTTCGCGACCGCGCTGCACGACGGCACGCTGCTGGCCCGCCCGTACGCCGACCTGTTCACCGGGCCCAAGCTCCCCGGTCACGACCCCACCTCGTACCGGGGGTACACGATGCCGATCTCCATCGTCGGCGACCAGTGGACGATCGGGCGCGGCGGCGGAACCGGGGGCGGCGGCGCCACCTGGACCGTCTACCCGGACACGGGGTGGGTCGGCGTCGTCCTCGCCAACTACGACGACTTCCCGCTGCTGGAGATGGGCATCGCGGAGACCGAGGCCGTCACGGGCGTGGAGCTGGACCCGCCGGGCGGCGGCTGAGCGCGGCCACCGCCGGACCGGGCGC
>NZ_JBPKJK010000208.1:0-13547 GCF_051756985.1 Saccharothrix sabaoui | reverse complement strand
ACCTGGCGTTGTAGCTGGTGGCCGTGGTCGGGGCGGTGATGTTGTGCGTCTGCGCACCGCCGTCCGACCAGTCGCGGAAGCGCCAGCCGAGGCCCAGGGGGCCGGACTGGGGGCTGGGCGCGCCGATCGAGTTGTTCGAGCCCGCGATGACCGTGCGGGTGAACGGCGTGGCCTGGGCCGTGCCGCCCACGCTCAGCTGGAGGCCGCTCGGGCTGGACGTGAACGTGAGGTTCACCGTCCGCGGGTCCAGCTTGGTCGTGGTGCTCTTGGTGCGGCCCGAGGAGTCGGTCGCGGTCAGGGTCAGGTCCAGGTAGGACGGGTACTCGTGGTCGGGGGCGGTGAACGAGCCCGACGCCGTGCCGGTCCAGGTCTGCACCACGTGCTCGTGGCACGACCCGGTCGAGGCGCAGTGCTGGATGCTCAGCTTCCAGCTCAGCGCGGACGCGGGCAGGGTGCCGTCCTGGACGTCGGTGGCGTGGCCGGTGAACGGGACGTTCTGGCCCACCACCCAGTTCAGCGGCGCGGTCGGCGTGTCGATCACCGGCACCGGGTCCTGGGCGACCGGGGTGCCGACGGTGACCGTGACCGTCGTGGTGCCGGACGCGCCGAGCTGGTCGGACACGCGCAGGCCCGCGGTGACGGTCGCCGCCGAGGTGTAGGTGCGCGTCGGCGTGGCCGAGGTGGAGTCGTCGTACTGGCCGTCGCCGTCCAGGTCCCACGCGTAGCTCAGCGTGTCGCCGACGTCCGGGTCGGTGGAGCCGGTGCCGCTGAACTGCACGGCCAGCGGGGCCGGGCCGGACTGCGGGGTCGCGGTCGCCACGGCGGTCGGCGCGCGGTTGCCGGTCGGGTAGCTGACGCGGCGCAGCTGGCCCGCGCCGAGCGCGATGTAGAACAGGTCGCCGCCGGGGCCGGTGGTGATCTGCACGGGCACGTTCACTCCGGTCACGAACGGCACCAGCTTGGCCGGGTCGGGCTGGCCGGCCGTGGTCTGCATCGCCCAGATGCAGCCGCGGGAGCTGTCGGCGAAGAACAGCGCGCCGTCGTAGGCGGCCGGGTAGTTGCTGGTCGACTCGAACGCGATGCCGGAGACGGACGACCCGCCGGTCGGGCACGGGTCGGACGCGACGACCTTCGCCGAGTGGTTGTAGGCGTAGTACGGCGCGGTCTGGCCGGCGCCGGTGTAGAGCGACTCGCACAGGTCGAGGTTCGCGCCGTCGTAGCCGCCCTGGCGGGCGCCGCCCTCGTAGCACGGCCAGCCGAAGTTCTCCGCCGACGCGTCGTTCACGTCGGTGATCCGGTTGACCTCCTCCCACGTGTTCCAGCCGACGTCGCCGGCCCACAGCTCGTCGGTGCCGGGGCGGAAGGCGAACCGGAACTGGTTGCGCAGGCCGTGCGCGATGACGCGCTTGGCGTTGGCGTCTGCGGCGGCCGCGAACGGGTTGCCGGGCAGGCCCGCGCCGGTGTCGGGGTCGATGCGGACGATGGTGCCGTCCAGGCTCACCGGCTCGCCCGCCGGGCGGCGGACCGACTGGGAGCGCAGCGCGCCGCCGCGGGCGGTCGGGGAGGTCAGGTTGGTGCCCGCCGCGCCCGGCGGGTCGGCGCACGGGTTGCCGACCTGGCCGTAGTCGGCGAAGTTGAAGCTCGCGCCGTCACCGCCGCCGACGTAGAGGCCGCCGTCGGGGCCGAACGCGACGGTGCCGATCGAGTGGCTCGGGTACTGCTGGCACCAGTCGGTGACCAGCGGCGTCTCCGCGGTGGCCGTGCCGCCGGGGCCCATCGTCAGCTTGGAGACCCGGCCGGTGACCACGCAGCCCTGGTCGGTGGCCCCGGGCGGGGTGGGGCACTGGTCGCCCCAGCGCGGGTGCGTGCCGCCGGGCACCGCGTCGTAGGCGTAGGCGACGTAGACGAACGGGCGGGTCGGGAACTGCGGGTCCACGGCCAGGCCGAGCAGGCCGCGGTCCCAGAAGTCCTGGGTTTGCGGGCGCAGGTCGGCGAACGTGGTCGCGGTGGTGTCGGCGAGCGAGTCGAAGACCTTGACCAGGCCGCTCTTCTCGGCGATGAACACCTTGCCGTCGGGCGCGAAGGACACGGCGGTCGGCGAGGTGAGGCCGCCGATGGCGAGGGTGTCGGTGAAACCGGTCGGCACGGCGGCGGCCGCGACGGGCTGGACGGCCACCACGCCGGCCGCGACCACCAGGGTCGCGGCCGCCACGGCGGTCGTGCGTCTTGAACGTGAGGTGAGGCGTCTGCGGCGGAGTAAACGCATGGTGAGATGTGTTCCTTTCGTGCCACTTTTGGGTGAGCACGAAAGGGTGACATGGCGTTTCTCTGTCACGCTCTGTTTTGAACGAGCGGGTTCGGCCTACCGGCCGGTCTCACCCGCGCGGGGGAGTGGCAACCCCTCAAAAGTGGGTTTACCACTCGGGCATCGGTGTCGGGACCGTTATAGGGGTCGTTCCGCGGCGCGGTCCCCGACGCGGGTCAGCAGGTACCCGGCCAGCGCCGCCAGCGGGAACATCACCACGCCGTACACCGCCGCCGGCACCGCGAGCCGCTCGCTGCCCAGCACCGTCACGGCCACCGTGATCGCCAGCGTGCTGTTGTGGACGCCGACCTCGAACGCCGACGCGACCGCCTGCCGCCGGCCGACCCGCGCCCACCGCGGCACGAGGTACCCGGCCGCCAGGCTGCACGCGCAGAACAGGACCGCCACCACGCCGACGTCGGCCAGGTAGTCCCCGACGTTCTCCCGCTCGGCCACGATCGTGCCGACGATCACCGCGAGCAGCACCGCGGCGGAGAAGATCCGCACGGGCTTGTCCGCCCGGTCCGCGAACGCCGCCGACCACCGCCGCACCAGCATGCCCAGCACCACGGGCACCAGCACGATCGCGAAGACCTGCGCGACCTTGCCGAACTCCAGGCCCACCGCGCCGCCGCCCGCGGGCTCGAACCAGGACAGCGCGAAGTTCACCACCAGCGGCAGCGTGACCACGGCCAGCACCGAGTTCACCGCCGTCAGGGTGATGTTGAGCGCCACGTCGCCGCGGAACAGGTGGCTGAACAGGTTCGCCGTCGTCCCGCCCGGCGACGCGGCGAGCAGCATCATGCCGACCGCGAGCAGCGGGTCCAGCCCCAGGGCCGTGACCAGTCCGAAGCACACCAGCGGCAGCAGCACCAGCTGCGTCGCCAGCGCCACCGCCACCGCCCGCGGCTCCCGCGCGACCCGCGCGAAGTCGCCCACCGCCAGCGACAGGCCGAGCCCGAACATGACCACGGCCAGCGCGGCCGGGAGGCCGATGCCCGTCAGTGCCGAACCCATGGGGGATCACCTGCGTCTCTTCGTCGGAACGGCGTGAAGAGGCGCATCCTCCCCCGGGACCGGGCGGACCGGGAGGGGTTCGGCCGTACTCAGTACGCCATGAACAGGATCTCGTCGCGCGAGTAGTCGTGGCCCGGGTGGTTCTCCTTGAGGTGCTGCTGGGTCTTGGTGACCATGTCGTCCTCGTCCTCGCCGGTGATGTGCACGCCGCACGGGCAGGTGATGTTGCGCTTCATCGCGTCCTCCGCTGGGCTGATCGCCGTGGATGATCTCCGGTCCGACTCTACTGGGGGTGGCCCGCCCGGCGCCCGGGTTCCCGCCGGCGGTCCTACCGCTTGCGCGCCACCAGCAGCGACTGCCCCGGCGAACTCTCCAGGGGGTGCGCGGAGGGCGCGTCGAAGCCCGTGGCGGCCAGCCAGCCGGCGATGGCGTCGGCCGAGTAGACCTGGCCGCCCTGGCCGTGGAACAGGTTGAGGCTGAACACGCGGGCGAACGCGTCGGACGCCGGGTCGTCCACGTGCTCGTCGTGCTCCAGCAGCACGACCGCGCCGCCCGGCGCGAGCGCGTCCGCGACCCGGGCCAGCAGCCGTTCGTTGGCCTCCGCCGTGCGGCCGTGCACGACGTTGAACAGCAGCACCGTGTCGAAGCCCGACCCCAGGTCCAGCTCGTCGTAGTCGCCCGGCCGCAGCGCGACGCGGTCCGCCAGGCCCGCCTCCGCCACCGCCGCCGCGCCGACCGCCAGCGCGTCCGGCAGGTCGACGACGGTCGCCCGCAGCGACGGGTGGGCCGCGCACAGCCGGATCGCGTGCTTGGCGTGGCCGCCGCCCACGTCCAGCAGCGTCGCGCCCACCGGCACGGTCGACGCCACCTCCGGCGCGATGTGGTCGGCGTGCCCGGACAGCATCCCCTGGAACCGCCGCAGCACGTCGGGCCGCTCGGCGAGCCAGGCGTAGAAGTCCAGGGCGGGCTCGCCGGTGCGGACCGACCCCTCCAGGTCGAGCCAGGAGTCGAACAGCACGACCGACCAGAACTTCTGCACGTCGGCGTACCCGGCGCCGGTCAGCCACGACGTGGTCGCCGGGGCGTTGGCGAGGCCGTCGCCCTCCCGGACCAGGTAGCCGAACGACACCAGCAGGTCGCCCAGCAGCGCGGTGCCGCGCGGGTCGGTGCCGAGCGCGCCGGCCAGCGCCGGGACCGACCGGGGGCCGTCGGCGAGGGCGTCGAACACGCCCAGCCGCAGGCCCGCCGTGAGCGCCCGGTAGCCGGCGGTGGCGAGCATGTCGTGGAACGACGGCGGGCCGTCGTCCGGGGGCAGGTGCAGGGGCACGGTCAGGACCTCTCGGGCATGACCCCCGCCGAGGCGAGGTAGTCGACGTGGCGGGCGATCATCTCGGCGTCGGCGGGCGGGAACTCGACGCCGCACGAGCGGGCGGCGTCCCAGGTCGCCGTGCAGTCGAACACCGGGTGCGCCCGGTGCGTGGTGGTCAGGCCGAACGCCAGCGGGCCGAACGCGCTGTCCGGGCTCTCCAGCATCAGCGACCGCCACTGCGGGTACTCCAGCACCCGGTTCGGGTAGCCCTTGGCGGCCAGCACGCCGCCCAGGTCGGCGTAGGTGAAGCCGTCGGCCCGGTAGTAGTGGAAGTCGCGGCCGTGCAGCTCCGGGTTCGTCGAGATGCCCGCGATGGCCGCGGCCAGCCGGTCCACCGGCAGCATGTCGATCACGTCGTTCGTCCGCGGCACGGCGCGGGCGTGCGCGCACGTCGAGATCTGGCGGCTCAGGTACGACTCGGTCTTGGCCGTGCCGGTGCGCACGTCGCCCACGATCGCCGCGATCCGGTGGATGGACACCGGCAGGCCGCGGTCGCGCGCGAGCACGCCCATCATGTCGGCCACCCACTTGGTGGTGTGGTAGCCGGTGTCCAGGCCGGTCGGGTCCTCGGGCCGGTCGGACTCGGTGACCCGCTGCCGGTCGTAGGTCGCGCCGAGGAACACGCCCAGCGTGGACATCAGGTGCAGCGGCTTGGTCGAGTAGCGCGTGGCCAGCCGCAGCACGTCGACGGTGCTGCCCACGTGCGGCGGCATCATCCAGCGGTAGGTGAGGACGAAGTTCATCACCGCGCCGTTGTGGTAGACGGCGTCCACGCTCTCGGCGAGCCGGTCGAAGTCCTTCTCGGGCAGGCCGAGCAGCGGCCGGGACATGTCGCCCACGACGGGCACCACGCGGGCCAGCTGCTCCTCGGGCACGTCGAGGTGCGCGCGGCGCAGGTTGGCGCGGATGCGCGCGGCGGCCACGGTCGGCGTCTCGGCCCGCACCAGGCAGTGCACCTCGGCGTCGGTGCGGGTCAGCAGCTCGCCGAGCAGGTGCGCGCCGAGGAACCCGGTGGCGCCGGTCAGCAGCACGCGCTCGGCGGGGCCGGTGCGCACCGGGTGGTGCGGCGCGACGTCGTCCGGCGGGACGGCGTCGAGCCGCATCTCCGGCACGCTCGGCAGGCCCGACCGGTACTCCTTCGCGAACGTGTGGTCGGACGCGGCGGCCTGCTCCACCACCTCGGCCAGCTCGGCGAGGTCGGCGGTGGCGAACAGGGCGCGCAGCGGCACCGTGACGCCCAGCAGGGCGCGCACCTTCGCCAGCACGGCGGCGGCGATCAGCGAGTGCCCGCCCAGGCCGAAGAAGCTGTCGCGGCGGCCGACGAGCGGCGCGTCGAGCACCTCCGACCAGATCTCGGCCAGGGTCCGCTCCACCGGCGTGCGCGGCGGTTCGTACGGCGCGGTGCGCGCGGACGCGTCCGGGTCGGGCAGCGCGGCCGGGTCGACCTTGCCGTGCCGGGTGAGCGGCAGCGCGTCCAGCTCGACCCGGGCGCCGGGCAGCATCGCCTCGGGCAGGCGCTCGGCGCAGAACGCGCGCAGCTCGTCCAGCCCGGGCGCGGTGCCGCCGGCGCGCGGCACGACGTAGGCGACCAGCACGTCGCCGCGCACCGCCGCGGCCGCCTCGGCGACGTCCGGGTGCGCCAGCAGCGCCGCCCGCACCTCGCCGGGCTCGATGCGGTGGCCGCGCAGCTTGACCTGGTCGTCCACCCGGCCCAGGAACTCCAGCGCCCCGTCGGGCAGCAGCCGCACCAGGTCGCCGGTGCGGTACGCGCGACCGCCCGGGACGACCGGGTCCGGCAGGTACGCCGACGCGGTGCGCGCCGGGTCGCCCCGGTAGCCGCGGGCGGGTGCGAGGCCGCCGACGTGCAGCTCGCCGGGCACGCCGACCGGCACCGGGCGCAGCGCGCCGTCCAGCACGTACGCCCGCACACCGGGCAGCGGCCTGCCGATGGGCAGGGTCGCGGCGCGCGGGTCCACCTCGGAGGCGTCGACCGTGCGGTGGGTGGTGGCGCACACCGTGGTCTCGGTGGGACCGTAGTGGTTGACCACCTCCACCTTCCCGCCGGTGAGCGCGGCCCACTCGGCGACCGTCGCGGTCGGCACGGCCTCGCCGCCGATCATCACGGTGGTCAGCGGGCCGGGGTCCACGCCCTGCCCGGACAGGCCCGCGAGGTCCGCGACCCACCGCTTGAACAGCGCGGCGGGCGCGTCGACCGCGGTGATCCCGTGCTCGGCGCACAGCGCGAGCAGGTCCGCGCCGCCCACCGTCGCCGGTTCCGGGTGCACGACGACGGCCGAGCCGGAGCACCAGGCGGGGAACACGTCGCCCACCGAGGCGTCGAAGCTCAGCGGCGGCACCATCAGGACGCGCTGACCGGGCGCGAACCCGTGCAGGTCGACGAACGCGCCGGTCAGGTTGGCCAGCGTGTCGTGCTGCACCTGCACGCCCTTGGGCACGCCGGTCGAGCCGGAGGTGTAGACGACGTAGGCCAGCGCCCCCTCGGCGGTCGCCACGACCGGGGGCGCGTCGTCCTCGCCGGTGAACGCCTCGTCGGCGGTGTCCAGCAGCGCGCCCCGGTACCCGCCGAAGCGGTCCCGGTCGCCGGGCGCGGTGACCACGACGGGCGCGGCGCAGTCGGCGAGCAGCGCGGCGAGCCGGGCGGGCGGGTTCGCCGGGTCCAGCGGCACGTACGCGCCGCCCGCCTTGAGCACGGCCAGCAGCGCGACCAGCGCGTCCGGACCGGCCTTCACGGCCAGGCCGACGGGCGTCTCCGGGCCCACGCCCCACTCGGCGAGCAGGCGCGCGACCCGGTTGGCGCGCCGGTCGAGCTGTCGGAACGTGAGCGACGCGCCGTCGGCGAGGTCCAGCACGGCGGTGGCGCCGGGGTGGGCGGCGACCTGCTCGGCGATCCGGGCGAGCACGTGCGGGTGCCGGACCGGCTCGGCGCGGTTCAGCGCCGCCGCGGCCTCCCGGTCGGCCGCCGTGCTCGTGTCCAGCCCGGACAGCCGCGCGGTCGGGTCCGCGACCAGGGCGGCGAGCACGGCCAGCAGGTGGTCGGCCATCCGCGCCACGGTGTCCGCGTCGAACAGGTCCGTGCTGTAGTCGAGGTTCGCGGGCCAGTCGCCGTCGGTCTCGCGCACGTGCAGGGTCAGGTCGAAGCGGCTGGTCGCCCGGTCCGCGGGCAGCGGCGCGGCGCCGAGGCCGCCCCACTCGCCGGAGCCGCCGCCCCGGTTGAGCACGAGCATCACCTGGAACAGCGGGTGGTGCGCGAGGTCGCGGCGCGGCGCCACGCGGGCGGCCACCTCGTCGAAGCCGACCGCGGCGTGGTCGAGCGCGTCGACGGCGGTGGCCCGCGCCCGGCCGAGCAGGTCGACCGCGGTCGGGTCGCCGGACAGGTCCAGGCGCAGCGCGGTCGTGGTGACGAACATGCCGACCGAGCGCTCCAGCTCGGGGAACGGCCGGTGCGTGGTCGGCGAGCCGATCACCAGGTCGTCGGCGCCCGAGCGCCGGGCCAGCAGCACGCCGAACGCGGCCAGCAGACCGGCGAACGTCGTGCAGCCGTGCGCGCGGGTCAGCCCGGTGAGGCCGTCGGCCAGCGCGCGCGGGACGGTGAACCGGTGGCTCGCGCCCGCGACCGTGCGGTGCGGGGTGCGCGGCCGGTCCAGCGCCAGGTCGAGCACCTCGGGCGCGCCGGCCAGGCGGTCGGCCCAGTGGTCGAGCTGCCGCTGCCGCTCGCCGTCGGCGAGCCGGTCGGCCTGCCAGTGCGCGTAGTCGGGGAACTGCGCGCCCGCGGGCGGCAGCCCGCGGCCCGCGTAGACCTCGCCGATCTCGTCCGCGACCACGCCGAGCGACACGTCGTCGCACA
Source organism: Saccharothrix sabaoui (assembly GCF_051756985.1). Taxonomy (NCBI): domain Bacteria; kingdom Bacillati; phylum Actinomycetota; class Actinomycetes; order Pseudonocardiales; family Pseudonocardiaceae; genus Saccharothrix; species Saccharothrix sabaoui. The sequence continues at coordinate 4,991 of NZ_JBPKJK010000208.1, read as the reverse complement.
CGACGTGGTGCGCGCTGAACACCAGGGCGGTGTCACCGGCGGCGACCCGCGCGACCCGCGCCCGGAACAGGGGGGCGGTGCCCAGGTCGAACGGCGCGTCCACCTCGGAGAGCACGAACGCGCGCAGCGCCTCCTCGTCGGCGACCTCGACGACCACCACGTCCTCGGCCACCTCGTCGAGGACCTGCTGCTCGGGCACGCCGTCGGTGTCGACGACGCGGGTGCGCAACGCCTCGTGCCGCGCCATCACGGCGCGCACGGCGGCGCGCAGGCGCTCCTCGTCCACGTCGCCGGCGACGCGCAGCGCGGCGTACATGACGTACGCGCCCGCGTCGAGGCCGAGCCGCCCGGTCAGCCAGAGGCCGCGCTGGTCGCCGGTCAGCGGCACGACGGCCCCCTCGGGGCGCCGGGGCACGGCCGGGCGCGGCGCGGTGGCGAGACCGCGCTGCGCGAGCAGCTTCTCCAGCAGGAGTTCGCGGTGGTCGGGCAGTTCGGTCACGGCGCAGTCCTTTCGGGCGACGGCGACGGCTCCCCGTCGGCCACCGCGTCGGGCAGGTCGTCCACGGCGCGCAGCCGCGGGAGGGACCAGGCGTAGGCGGTCAGGGCGAGCATCAGCACGCCGACGACCAGGAAGATCAAGGCGATGCCGCGGCCCTCGCCGGTGCCGATGACGGCGCCCAGGCTCGACGCGAGCGCGCCGTCCGGGGCCATCAGCGGTTCGGCGACGCCGTCGGTGAGCGGCCCGACCAGCAGGAACGCGATGGGCATGGCGGCGGTGCCCAGCACCCGCACGACGCCCAGCACGCGGCCGAGGACGGCCGGGTCGACCTTCGTCTGGACCAGGGTGACGCAGGCGGTGTTCATCAGCGGCAGGGTGAACAGGAACGCGGGCGCGGCGAGGCCGATCAGCCACGGCGAGGGCGCCAGGGAGTGCAGCACCAGGAACACCCCGCCCAGGCCGAGGCCCAGGTAGACGCCGTGCACGCGGCGCTTCGGCCCGCCCCACGCGCCCATCACCAGGCCGCCGACGAACAACCCGCTGCCGCCCGCCGCCATCAGCACGCCCAGCGTGGCGGGCGAGGAGAACGACAGGATCAGCGGCTGCACCAGCCCGCCCGCGACGGCGAACAGGAAGTTCCACGCGCCGAACACGGTGACCAGCGCGAACAGCCCGGGTGCGCCGCGCAGCCAGGCGAGGCCCGCCCGGACGCCCCGCTCGCCGCCGGCGGACGCGCCCGCCGGGCGCACCGCTTCCCCGGGCAGCCGGGCGAGCAGCAGCGCGGTCACCGCGAACGCCATCGTCACCACGTCCACCACCAGCACGCCGCGCAGCCCCACGAAGGCCAGCAGCGCGCCCGCGACCAGCGGCGCGGCGATCTGCACGCCCTGGGTGACCTGCACCAGGCCGTTCACCCGGCCCAGGTGCTCCTTGGGCACCAGGGCGGGCACGAGCGCGGTGTAGGCGATGACGTGGAACGAGTTCAGCGTCGCGGTCAGCGCCGTCGCCACGTACACCTGCCACACGGCCAGACCGCCGGCGGACACGGCGAGCAGCAGCGCCACCGTCACCAGGCCCGCGCCCGAGTCGGCGACCAGCATGATCCGCTTGCGGTCGTACCGGTCGGCGACCGCGCCCGCGTAGGGCGCGAGCAGGATGCCCGGCACCACCGCGCAGAACTGGATCAGCACGAACTGCGTCACCGAGCCGGTGCCCTGGTAGACCCACACGCCGAGCACGAACGCGGTCAGCGCGGAGCCGATCACGGACACCAGCTGCCCGGCCCACACCACGGCGAACCGCCGCAACCCCGGGTGCACCCCTGGTGAACTCATCCGGTCCCCTCCCCGAGCATCGCCTCGACCTCCTCGGCGGACAGGCCGGCCAGCTGCACGCGCAGCTCCGCGACCGCGGCCACCCGACCCGGCGGGTCGTCCAGGGACGCCAGCGCGGCGGCCATCCCGGCGACGGTCGGCGCGGCGAACACCCGGCCGATCGGCACCGCCACCGAGAACGCGCCCTGCACGCGGGTCAGCACCTTCGCCGCGAGCAGCGAGTGCCCGCCGAGCGCGAAGAAGTCGTCGTGCACCCCCACCTCGGCCACGCCGAGCACCTCGGCCCACAGCCCCGCCAGCACCTGCTCCACGGCGTCGCGCGGCGCGACCCGCCCGCCCCCGGCGGCCCACACCGGCGGCGGTAGGGCCTTGCGGTCGGTCTTGCCGTTGGGCGTGAGCGGGAACGCGTCCAGCAGCACGGCGGTCGCGGGCAGCATGTAGTCCGGCAGCCGCTCGGCGAGCCGGGCGCGCACCCGCGCCCACAGCCCGTCGCCCGGGTCGTCCACCACCAGGTAGGCGACCAGGCGTTCGTCGACGGGCAGCACCACCGCCTCGCGCACCCCGTCGCAGGCCACCAGCGCGGCCTCGACCTCGCCCAGCTCGATGCGGAAGCCCCGCACCTTCACCTGGTGGTCGACGCGGCCCAGGAACTCCAGCGTGCCGTCCCCGCGGTGCCGCACCAGGTCGCCGGTGGCGTACAGCCGCCGCCCCGGCTCGCGGGAGAACGGGTCGGGCACGAACCGGGACGCGGTCAGCGCCGGCCGGTCGTGGTAGCCGCGCGCCACGCCGGACCCGCCGACGTGCAGCTCGCCCACCACGCCCGGCGGCACCGGCTCCAGCGCCGGCCCCAGCACGTACAGCCGGGTGTTGCCGATCGGCGGGCCCAGCACGACGGGCGCGGGGGAGTCCTCGACCAGCCCGGCCGACGACCACACGGTGGTCTCGGTGGGGCCGTAGGCGTTCCACAGCAGGGCGTCGTCGGACAGCAGGTCGTCGGCCAGGTCGCGGGGCAGCGCCTCGCCGCCGCAGACCCGGGTCACTACGCCCGCCGGCACGCCGCCCGCCGCGTGCAGCAGCCGCCACGTCGCCGGGGTGGCCTGGAGCGCGGTCACCTCGCGCTCCACCAGCAGCGCGCGCAGGGCGTTGCCGTCGGCGGCGGTCTCCGCCGGCACCACCAGCACCTCGGCGCCCGCGGTGAGCGGCAGCAGCAGCTCCAGCACGGAGATGTCGAACGACAGCGTCGTCACCGCCGCGAGCCGGTCCCCCGGGCCGAGCGCGAACAGCTGCTGGAACGACACCAGCAGGTTGACCACCGCCCGGTGCGGCACCTCCACGCCCTTCGGCGTGCCGGTCGAACCGGACGTGTAGATGACGTACGCGAGGTCCTCGCCGGTCGCCGGGGACGCGGGCGCGGGGGTGCCGGTCGGCGCGGCGGGGAACGCGTCGGCGTCGGCGAGCCCCAGCACCGCCCCGTCCCAGCCGGCGAACGCCCGGTCGGTGAGCAGCACGGACGCGCCGGAGTCGGCGAGCATCAGCGCGAGCCGGTCGGCCGGCCAGCCCGGGTCCAGCGGCACGTACGCCGCGCCCGCCTTCCACACCCCGAGCACGGCGGCCACCAGGTCGGGCGTGCGCGGCAGGCACAGCGCCACCGCCGAGCCGGGGCCCGCGCCGTGCGCCCGCAGCAGCCCGGCGACCTGTTCGGAGCGCGCGGCCAGCTCGTCGTAGGTGAGCGGACCGCCCACCCCGGACACCGCGGTGCCCCGGCCGGTGACCAGGTCGAGCGCGGTGGCGGCGGGCGGCAGCGGCAGGTCGGTGGCGTTGTGCCCCTCCAGCACCTGCCAGCGCTGCACGCCGGTCAGCCCGTCCAGCTCGCCGATCCGCCGGTCGGGGTGCTCCGCGGCGGCGGTGAGCAGCGCGATCAGCCGGTCGGTGAACTCGGCGACGGTGTCCTCGTCGAACAGGTCGCTGTTGTACTCCACGCCCAGCGCCAGCCGGTCGCCCTGCCGGTCGGCGGCCACGGTCAGGTCGAACTTCGACACCTTCGGGTCGGGCACCAGCGGCGAGACCTCCAGGCCGGTCATCGCGAGCACCATCGCGGGGGTGTTGGTGAAGATCAGCTGCGCCTGGTGGAGCGGCGCGTGGCCGGTGCTGCGCTGCGGGCTCAGGTGCTCCACGAGCCGCTCGAACGGCAGCTCGGCGTGCGCCAGCCCGTCCACCACCGACTTGCGCACCCGGGCCAGCAGCTCGCTGAACGTCGGGTCGCCGCCGACGTCCACCCGCAGCGGGAGCGTGTTGACGAAGAACCCGACCAGGCCCTCCAGGTCGGGGTGCGACCGGCCGGCGACCGGCGTGCCCACGACCACGTCGTCCTGCCCGGCCAGCCGGCCGAGCCGGGCCGCGAACGCCGCCAGCAGCACCATGAACGTGGTCACGCCGTGCTCCCGCGCCACCCCCTCCAGCGCGGCCAGCGGACCGGCCGGGAGGTAGCCGTAGCGCAGCGCGCCCCGGTAGGACACCACGGCGGGCCGCGGCCGGTCGGTGGGCAGCGTCAGCAGCTCGGGCGCGCCGTCGAGGTGCCGCGCCCAGTAGTCCAGGTGCTCGGCGACCAGGTCGTCGCCCATCCGGTCGCGCTGCCACACCGCGTAGTCCGGGTACTGGAGCGTCAGCGGCGGCAGCTCCGGCGCGCGGCCGGCCAGGGCCGCGTCGTAGGCCGTGCCCAGCTCGCCCAGCAGCACCGACAGCGACCACGCGTCCGAGCAGATGTGGTGCAGGTTCAGCACCAGCACGTGGTCGTCGTCGGCGAACCGGCCGAGGCTCACCCGGAACACCGGGCCGCGGTGCAGGTCGAAGCCGACGCCGCCGCGCTCGTCGGCGAACCGCTGCGCCTCGGCGTCCCGGTCGCCGTCGGGCAGGTCGTGGCCCGGGAGGTCGTGCTCGGTGACGGTCGCCGTGCCGGTCGGCGCGACCAGCTGCACGGGTTCGCCGCCCGAGTCGGGGAACGTGGTGCGCAGCGCGGCGTGCCGCTCCACCAGCACGTCCAGCGCCCGCCGCAGCGCGGCCCGGTCCAGCGCGCCGCGCAGCCGCAGCGCGACCGGCACGTTGTAGACCGCGCTGCCGGGCGCGAAGCGGTCCAGGAACCACAGCCGCTGCTGCCCGAA
>NZ_JBPKJK010000207.1:0-13898 GCF_051756985.1 Saccharothrix sabaoui | reverse complement strand
CGGCCGCGTCCACCCCGCCGGTCGCGTCCGCCCCAGCCGCCGCGTCCGCCCCACCCGCGGGGGCGGGGGCGGTCGGGGCCGATCCCGGCGTGCGCACCACCTTCGGCGCCTCCGTCACCTCACCCGACTCGCTCACCTCGGACAACGCCATCGCCGCCGTCTCACCGGCCACCGGCTGCTCCGGGGTCAGCCACAGCACGCCCGACGGCGGCAGCTGGAGCACCGCGGACGCCGGGCGCCCGTGCCACGGCCTCTCCTCGGCCTCGACGACGCCCAGGTTGCCCACGCCCGAACCGCCGTAGACGGCCGAGTCCGTGTTCACGACCTCGCGCCACCGGCCGGCCGCGGGCAGGCCCACGCGGTAGTCGTGGTGCGGCTGACCGGAGAAGTTGGCGACGCACGCCAGCAGCGACCCGTCGTCGCCGACGCGCAGGAAGCTCAGCACGTTGCCGCCCGAGTCGTTCGCGTCGATCCACGAGAAGCCCTCGGGGCGGTCGTCGGCGCTGTAGAGCGCCGGGCACGCCTTGTAGACCCCGTTGAGGTCGGCGATCAGCGACCGCAGGCCCGCGTGCAGCGGGTCGTCGAGCAGGTGCCAGTCCAGCGACCGGGACTCCGACCACTCGCCGCGCTGGCCGAACTCGCCGCCCATGAACAGCAGCTGCTTGCCGGGGTGCGCCCACATGAAGGCCAGCAGCGACCGCAGGCCCGCGGCCTTGTTCCAGTCGTCACCCGGCATCCGCTGCCACAGCGAGCCCTTGCCGTGCACGACCTCGTCGTGCGACAGCGGCAGCACGAAGTTCTCGCTCCACGCGTACACCAGCGAGAACGTGATCTCGTTGTGGTGGAACGAGCGGTGGATCGGCTCGCGCGACAGGTAGTGCAGGGTGTCGTGCATCCAGCCCATGTTCCACTTGAAGCCGAACCCGAGCCCGCCCAGGTGCGTGGGCCGCGTGACGCCCGGCCACGCGGTCGACTCCTCGGCGACCATCACCACGCCGGGGTGCCGCTTGTAGACCGTGGCGTTGAGCTCCTGGAGGAACCGCACGGCGTCGAGGTTCTCCCGGCCGCCGTACTGGTTGGGGAGCCACTGCCCGGCCTGCCGCGAGTAGTCGAGGTAGAGCATGGAGGCCACCGCGTCGACCCGAAGGCCGTCGATGTGGAACTCCTCGATCCAGTACAGCGCGTTCGCGACGAGGAAGTTGCGCACCTCGTTGCGGCCGAAGTCGAACACGAGCGTGCCCCAGTCGGGGTGCTCGCCGCGGCGGGGGTCGGGGTGCTCGTAGAGCGCGGTGCCGTCGAACTTGGCGAGCGCCCAGGCGTCCTTGGGGAAGTGCGCGGGCACCCAGTCCATGATCACGCCGATGCCCCGCTGGTGCAGGACGTCGACGAAGTGGCGGAAGTCGTCGGGGGACCCGAACCGCGAGGTGGGCGCGTAGTACGAGGTGACCTGGTAGCCCCACGACCCGCCGAACGGGTGCTCGGCCACCGGCATCAGCTCGACGTGCGTGAACCCGGCCGACTCCACGTAGTCCGCCAGCTCGACCGCCAGCTCCCGGTAGGACAGGCCGGGCCGCCACGAGCCGAGGTGCACCTCGTACACCGACACGGGCGCGTTGACCCACTGCGTCGCGTCCCGCCTGGCCTGCCACTCCGAGTCGCCCCACGCGTGCCGCGACTCGGTGACCACGGACGCGGTCGCGGGCGGCGTCTCGGTGGCGAACGCCATCGGGTCGGCCTTCTCGTGCCACGCGCCGTCCTGGCCGAGGATGCGGTACTTGTACCGGGTCCCCGCCGGGACGCCGGGGATGAAGACCTCCCACACGCCGGACGAGCCGAGCGACCGCATCGGGTTCGCCCGGCCGTCCCAGCCGTCGAAGTCGCCGCACACCCGCACGCCCCGCGCGGTCGGCGCCCACACCGCGAACGACACGCCCGTGACCACGCCGTTCGGCGTGTCGTAGGTCCGCACGTGCGCGCCCAGCACGTCCCACAGCCGCTCGTGGCGGCCCTCGCCGATCAGGTGCAGGTCCAGCTCGCCGATCGTCGGCAGCCACCGGTACGGGTCGTCCACCTCGACGACGTGCGACCCGTACTCGACCTCCAGGCGGTAGTCGCCGGGGTGCTCGGGCAGGTCGCCCGCGAACAGCCCGTCGGTGACGCGGTCCAGCTCGACCCTCTTGTCACCGGCCATCACGGCCACCGCGGACGCGCCCGGCCGCAGGGCGCGGGCCACCACGCCCTCGGGCACGTGGTGCACGCCCAGCACCGAGTGCGGGTCGTGGTGCGACCCGGCCAGCAGCCGGTCGACGTCCTGGGGCGAGATCATGACTGCACCGCTCCCTCTCCAGTGATGCGGGCGATCGACGACAACGGGACCGTCAACCACTCCGGTCGGTTCGCGTGCTCGTAGGCGACCTCGTACACGGCCTTGTCCAGCTCGAACGCCCGCAGCAGGTAGCCGCGCTTGCGCGGGTCGCCGACCGAGGCCGACGCCGACTCCGCGTAGCCCTCGGTGAAGGCGGCCCGGTTGCGCCGAGACCACTCCAGCGCCCGCACGGCGAGCTGGTGGTCCTCCGGCCGGCCGACGAGCAGCTGGTGCGCCGCGTAGTCGAACGACCGCAGCATCCCGGCCACGTCCCGCAGCGGTGACCGCAGCGCGGTCCGCTCGGCGATCGGCGCGCCCGGCTCGCCCTCGAAGTCGATCAGCAGCCACCCGTGGACGGTCCGCAGCACCTGGCCCAGGTGCAGGTCGCCGTGGATGTGCTGGATCGCGATGGCCCCCGGCGTGTCCCTGGCCTGCTCGAACGCCTCGCGCAGCGCCGGCACGTACGGCTCCAGGGCGGGCACCCGGGCGACCACGTCGTCCAGCCTGGTGATCATCGCCTGGACGCTGCGCTCGATGTCGTCGGCGTCGGCGTGCTCGGTGCCCAGCGCGCGCTCCAGGTCGGCGTGCACGGTGGCCACCGCCTGCCCCAGCCGCTGCGCCTCGCCCGCGAAGTCGCCGCCGACCTCGTCGGCGTGCAGGTCGCCCTCGGCCATCAGGTCGCGCACGCTCGTGGTGGCCATGGCCCAGCCGTCCACCGCGTCGGGCAGGAACTGCTGGAGCATCCCGACGGTCGTGCGGCGGCCGTCCAGCTCGCCGGTGATCGACCCGAGCGGCCGGGCGATGTGCTCGCAGCCCACCTCGTGCAGCGCCCGCTGGAGCACCAGGTCCGGGTTCTCGCCGAACGTGAGCTTGCGGAACAGCTTGAGGATGTACTGGCTGCCGAACACCAGCGAGGTGTTCGACTGCTCCGACGTGATGCGCCGGCCGCGCAGGCCGGTCTGGAGCTCCACGCCGGGCTCGTGCGCGAACACCAGCCCGTCGACCTCGCGGCCCTCCGCGATCAGGTCGAGCAGCGGTCCGGTCAGCTCGGAGTCCGCCGTCGCGTCGTGGTTGTCCGGCTGGTCGGTGACCAGCAGTTGGTACGGCTCGCGCCGGTCGTGCTGCTCCACCTCCACCACGAGGTGCACCAGCAGCGGCTCCCGTTCGCGCAGCACGGCCGTCCGGAGGGGGCGGACCGAGGTGATCGGGCGGTCCTTGCCGCCGAACCACCGCTGCTCCGGCAACCACGCGGGGAGCTCGGTCACCACCTTGTCGACCAGGTCGTGCGGTTCGGTCACGTCCTTCACCTGCTCTCGCTGTCGTCGCCCGCGTCCACGAGCTGGAACCAGTAGAAGCCGTGGCCCGGCAGCGTGAGCAGGTACGACAGGTCGCCGATGCGCGGGAACCGGACGCCACCGGTCAGCTCGACGGGCCGTGAACCGCGGTGCTCGGACAGGTCGAGCTCGACCGGCTGCGGGAACCGCGACAGGTTGTTCACGCACAGCACGACGTCCTCGCGACCGTCGGGCCGGCAGTAGCGACGCCGGTAGGCCAGCACGCTGGGGTTGGACCCGCCCAGGTCGGTGAAGTCGCCCTCGGCGAACGCGTGGTGCTGCTTGCGCACCTCGATCATCCGGCGGGTCCAGTTGAGCAGGGAGGACTGGTTGTTGAGCTGGGCCTCGACGTTGAGCCCCTGGTAGCCGTACACCGGGTCCATGATCACCGGCAGGTAGATCCGGCCGGGGTCGCAGGAGGAGAACCCTGCGTTGCGGTCGGGGGTCCACTGCATCGGCGTGCGCACCGCGTCCCGGTCGCCGAGCCAGATGTTGTCGCCCATGCCGATCTCATCGCCGTAGTAGAGCACCGGTGAGCCGGGCAGCGACAGCAGCATCGCGGTGAACAGCTCCTGCTGGTTGCGGTCGTTCTCCAGCAGGGGCGCCAGTCGGCGGCGGATGCCGATGTTCGCCTTCATCCGCGGGTCCTTGGCGTACTCCGCGTACATGTAGTCGCGTTCCTCGTCGGTGACCATCTCGAGCGTCAGCTCGTCGTGGTTGCGCAGGAAGATGCCCCACTGCGCGCCGGACGGGATCTGCGGCGTCTGCGCCAGGATCTCCGAGATGGGGAACCGCGACTCGCGCCGCACGGCCATGAAGATGCGCGGCATCAGCGGGAAGTGGAACGCCATGTGGCACTCGTCGCCGCCGACCTCCGGGTCGCCGAAGTACTCGACCACGTCCGACGGCCACTGGTTCGCCTCGGCCAGCAGCACGCGCCCGGGGTACTCGTCGTCCACGACCTTGCGGCAGCGCTTGAGGAAGTCGTGCGTGCGCGGCAGGTTCTCGCAGTTCGTGCCCTCCTGCTCGAACAGGTACGGCACGGCGTCGAGCCGGAACCCGTCGATGCCCAGGTCGAGCCAGAACCGGAGCGTGTCCAGCATGGCCTCCTGGACGTGCGGGTTCTCGAAGTTCAGGTCCGGCTGGTGGGAGAAGAACCGGTGCCAGTAGAACTGGCCGCGCACCGGGTCGTAGGTCCAGTTCGAGGACTCGGTGTCGACGAAGATGATCCGCGCGTCCGGGTACTTCTGGTCGTCGTCGCTCCAGACGTAGTAGTCGCCGTACGGCCCGTCCGGGTCGGCCCGCGACTGCTGGAACCACGGGTGCGCGTCGCTCGTGTGGTTGAGCACCAGGTCGGTGATCACCCGGATGCCGCGCCGGTGCGCCTCGTCCAGCAGGTAGACGAAGTCCTCGACCGTGCCGAACTCGGGCAGCACCGCGCGGAAGTCGGAGATGTCGTAGCCGCCGTCGCGCAGCGGCGAGGCGTAGAACGGGGGCAGCCACAGGCAGTCCACGCCGAGCCACTCCAGGTAGTCCAGCCGCGACGCGAGACCGCGCAGGTCGCCGGTGCCGTCGCCGTTCGAGTCGCTGAACGCCCGGACCAGGACCTCGTAGAACACCGCGCCCTTGAACCAGCCGGGCTCGCGCGGCACCAGCTTGGCCGAGCGGAAGTCCTCGGCCTGCGGCTCGACGAGCATGCCGTCCGCGCGGATGCCCTCACCGGTGTGGGGGACGTCCTCCAGCCCTACCAGGGCGGCGTCGGGTCGGACCTCTTCGTGCATCTGTGCTCCACCTCGTCCCACCTCATTGGGGGTACGTTCGATCGTCCCGCGCGCTCGACGACGGGCGCGGGGACTGCGTGAAAAGGGGACCGGATCGGTTGTCGGCCGGGTCGGCGGGCCTCGCGGACCGCCGGACCCGGCCGGACCGGCGTCAGCCGGATCGGCGCAGCACGCCCACGACGTGCGCCGGGGCGCGCCAGGGTTCGAGGCGGACGTAGTTCGCCTGCCCCCAGTCCCAGGTCTCCCCGGAGACCTCGTCGTGCGCGATCAGCCGTTCCTGCCAGTCGACGCCGAGCGCGGGCAGGTCCAGCCAGACGGTGCCGTCCTGCGCGTCGTGGGGATCGAGGTTGACCACGACGACGACCGTGTCGCCGCTGTCGGGGTCCTGCTTGGAGTAGGCGATCAGCGCCGGGTTGTCCACGTGGTGGAACCGCAGTGTTCGCATCTGCTGGAGCGCCGGGTGGGCCCGGCGGATCGCGTTCAGCTTGCGCAACCACGGTTCGAGCGACCTGCCCTCGGCCACCGCCGCCGCGTAGTCGCGGGGGCGGAGCTGGTACTTCTCCGAGTTCAGGTACTCCTCGCTGCCCGGCTTCACGGGCTCGTGCTCGAACAGCTCGTAGCCCGAGTACACGCCCCAGGTCGGCGCCATCGTCGCCGCCAGCGCCGCGCGCAGCGCGAACATGCCCGGACCGCCGACCTGCAACGACTCGTGCAGGATGTCCGGCGTGTTCACGAACAGGTTGGGGCGCGCCTCGTCCCAGTGCGCGACCAGCTCGTTGCCGAACTCGGTCAGCTCTTCCTTGGTCGTGCGCCAGGTGAAGTAGGTGTAGCTCTGCGTGAAGCCGAGCTTGGCCAGGCCGTACAGGCGGGCCGGGCGGGTGAACGCCTCGGACAGGAACAGCACGTCCGGGTGGCGGTCCTTGACCGCCCAGATCAGCCACGCCCAGAAGTCCGGCGGCTTGGTGTGCGGGTTGTCGACCCGGAAGATCTTCACCCCGTGGTCGACCCAGTGCAGGACGACGCGCAGCACCTCGTTGTAGATGCCCTGCGGGTCGTTGTCGAAGTTGACCGGGTAGATGTCCTGGTACTTCTTCGGCGGGTTCTCCGCGTAGGCGATCGAGCCGTCGGGGCGGGTGGTGAACCACTCCGGGTTCTTCAGCACCCACGGGTGGTCGGGCGCGCACTGGATGGCCAGGTCGAGCGCGACCTCCAGGTCCAGCTCGCGGGCGCGGGCCACGAAGGCGTCGAAGTCCTCGATCGTGCCCAGCTGCGGGTGGATCGCGTCGTGCCCGCCCTCGTCCGCGCCGATGGCCCACGTCGAGCCCGGGTCGTCCTCGGTGGCGTGCAGCGTGTTGTTGGGGCCCTTGCGGTTCACCCGGCCGATGGGGTGGATCGGCGGCAGGTAGGCGACGTCGAAGCCCATGGCGGCGACGCGGTCCAGCTCGCGGGTCGCGGTGGCGAACGTGCCGTGCACCGGGACGCCCGACTCGTCGACCCCGCCCGTGCTGCGGGGGAAGAACTCGTACCAGGAGCCGAACGCGGCGCGCTTGCGGTCCACCCAGACCTTCTGCGGCTTGCCCTTGGTGATCAGCTCGCGCACGGGGTGGTCGTGCATGACCTGGCGGACGTCGGCCGCCAGCGCGGGGGCCACCCGCTCGGCCAGCGGCCGGTGCTCGTCGCGCAGGGCGGCGGCGGCGTTGGCCAGCAGCGGCTTCTCCCGGCGGCGGTCGGGGCGGCGGGAGACGCGGTCGAGCAGCAGTGCGCCGCTCTCCAGGTCGTTGGCCAGCTCCTCCGGTCCCTGCCCGGCGGCGATCTTCACCTCGACGGCGTGCAGCCAGGTCGCCCACGGGTCGCTCCAGGCGTCCACCCGGAACGTCCAGGCGCCTTCGGCGTCGGGCACGATCGTGGCCGCCCAGCGGTCCAGCCCCGTGCCGACGGGGACCATGCGGACCTGTCTGGCGACCCGGTCGTTCGGCCCTCGCCACGCGACGGTGGCGGCGACGGCGTCGTGCCCCTCGCGCCAGACCGTCGCCTCGACCGGAACGTGCTCGCCGACCACGGCTTTCGCCGGGTAGCGACCACCGCTCACGATCGGGGAGACGTCGTCGATCCCGAGTCGTCCACTCATCGGCAGCAGCGCCCCTCTCACCTGGTGTGACGCGTGCACGGTCAAGTCTGCCCGCAGCGGCCGGACCAGCCGTCACCGGGACCCACCCTGCTGTTCCTACCCCGTTTGCCGGTGTCGCACACGTGACGAGCACGTGGTTCTCGCCGTGGAGGGCAGGTTCTCAGGTCTTGAGGTCCCGCCCGGTTACCGCGCCGTCACCGTTCGGGCGACGGCGCGGGAACCTCCGGTGAACATGATCAACGATGGCGGGGTGGAGCGCACGCCGGTGGGGTGCCCGCGGGCCGGTCAGCGCCGGCGCAGCGCCCCGGTGAAGGCCGCCCAGCCGGCGGGGGAGACGGTCAGGGACTCGCGGGTGTTCTTCGAGTCGCGCACGCCGACGGCGGAGCCGGCGAACCGGACCTCCACGCAGTTGTCGGTGGCCGCGCCGCTGTAGCTGCTCTTGAACCAGTCGGTGGGGGTCGCGGACATGGTCAGAACCTCCTCAGTGCCTCTCGCAGGACGTCCTTCGATTCTGCCGGGTCGAACGAGAACCGCTTGAGCCACTCGAACACCCGGCCCAGGTGGCCAGTGTCGGCCGGGTCGTCCAGGTAGGGCGAGGGGCCGTACGCCACCGACGCGAAGCCGACCGCCGGGGACGGGGGTTCGAAGCGCAGGAGGGTGAACCCGGCGTGGGAAGCCGGGTTGTCCCTGGTCCGCGCCGACAGCAGCCGCACGCCGATCCCCGGCCTGCCCGCCACCTCCAGCAGGTGCTCGACCTGCCGCCGCATCACCTCGTGGCCGCCGAACCCGGCGGTGAGGGCGTCGTCGGTCACGATGAACTCGGCCCTGCGCGGCGGGGTCGAGTCGAGCACCAGCCGCTGCCGCTCCAGCCGGAACGCGACCCGGTTGGCCCGCTCCTCGTAGGACGGTTCCCACCACAGCCCGTCCCCGGCGCGCATCACCGCCTCGGCGTACTCCCCGGTCTGGAGCAGCCCCGGGAAAATGCCCCGTTCGTACGTCATGATCACGCTGGCCTGCGCTTCAAGGGTCGCGAACCGGCGGTACGAGTCCGGTAGCTGATCTACATAAGCACGTGATCTCGGATACCTTTTTCGTGCTTCGACGCTCAAATCAAGCATGCGAACGCGCTCGTCGGCGGTGACCCCCAGGAAGGTCAGGAGCAGGTCCAGCTCCTCTGTGCGGAGGTTGCTCCGACCTGCCTCGACCTTGTTGATCCGGCCCTGGTCGCGACCGATCGCCCGAGCCGCCTCAGCCTGTGACCGCTGCGCGCGCAGGCGCAGTCGGCGCAATTCCGCACCGAACAGTCGGCGGGGCATGGTCTGGGCGGTCTGGCCCACGATCACTCCTTCGAGTACTTACACAAGTTGCTTAAAGCAGGTTAGGTAAGGGGTGTTAAGCAGGGACAACAAGCAGATGTATCAAGCAGAGGAGACAACGCCGTGGGACGAGTGGAAGCCGGTGGGTGGGTCAAGGCGCACGACGGGACCCGGGTGGGTCACGTGGTCGACGTCGAGGACGGGGCGGTCGAGTTCTCGTTCCAGGGGGACAACACCTTCCAGCTGGTCCTGGCGGAGGGGGTGCTGGAGGAGTGCGCCGCGCTGTTCCCGCAAGCCCTGATCGATTATCGGGCTGCGGCGGCCGGGCGCGGTGTCACACGATCGGGGGCTTGATCATGCGGGTTCCCGCCACCCCTGTTAACGCTTGCGCCGCTTCTGCGAAATAACTTGCAGGGAAGCGTTGTCGCAGGTCCGGCTGTATCGGTCCCTGCATCGGTTCGGGTGACCGTTGCTCGACACCGCTGGATGGGGGATAAGGTCCGACGCCATGCGAGCACTTCGCCGGTTCACCGTCCGAGCCAGCCTGCCCGAGCCCCTCGGGGCGCTGGGCACCCTCGCCACCAACCTGCGCTGGACCTGGCACCAGCCCAGCCAGGACCTGTTCGCGTCCGTGGACCCGGAACTGTGGGCGGAGAGCGGCGACCCGCTCCGGCTGCTCTCCACCGTGTCGCCCGAGCGCCTCGACGCGCTCGCCGGCGACGAGCAGTTCCTGGCCCACGTCCGGGCGCTCGCCGACGACCTGCACCGCTACACGACCGGCCCCCGCTGGTTCCAGCGCCGCCAGGACGAGGTCCGGCAGCGCCGGGAGCACGGCGACCACGACCTCCCGCCGCTGCCGTCGGCCGTCGCCTACTTCTCCATGGAGTTCGGCGTCACCGAGGCCCTGCCGAACTACTCCGGCGGCCTCGGCGTGCTCGCCGGCGACCACCTGAAGGCGGCGTCCGACCTGGGCGTGCCGCTGATCGCGGTCGGCCTGCTCTACCGGTCCGGCTACTTCCGGCAGGCGCTGAGCCTCGACGGCTGGCAGATCGAGCACTACCCGGTGCTCGACCCGCGCGGCCTGCCGCTGGAGCTGCTGACCGAGCCGTCCGGCGCGCCCCTGCTCGTCCACGTCGCCATGCCCGGCGACCGGGTGCTGCGCGCCAAGGTGTGGAAGGCCCAGGTCGGCCGCATCCCGCTGCTCCTGCTCGACTCCGACGTGGAGGAGAACGACGAGGACCTGCGGGGCGTCACCGACCGCCTCTACGGCGGCGACCAGGACCACCGCATCCGCCAGGAGATCCTCGCGGGCGTCGGCGGCGTGCGGGCCGTGCGCACCTACTGCGACCTGACCGGCCACCCGGGGCCCGAGGTGTTCCACACCAACGAGGGGCACGCCGGGTTCCTCGGCCTGGAGCGCATCCGCGAGCTGGTCACCGGCCAGGGCCTCGACTTCGACCAGGCGCTGGCCGCCGTGCGCGCGGGCACCGTGTTCACCACGCACACCCCCGTGCCGGCGGGCATCGACCGGTTCCCCGTCGACCTCGTGCAGCACTACTTCGGCTCCGAGACCCTGCTCCCCGGCGTGAACACGCAGCGCGTCCTCGCGCTCGGCGCGGAGGAGAACCCGGGGCTGTTCAACATGGCCCACATGGGCCTGCGGCTCGCGCAGCGCGCCAACGGCGTGTCCAAGCTGCACGGCCGGGTCAGCCGCGACATGTTCCGCGGCCTGTGGCCCGGCTTCGACGCCACCGAGGTGCCCATCGGCTCGGTCACCAACGGCGTGCACGGCCCGACGTGGGCGGCGACCGAGATGAGCAGGCTCCTCGGCGAGTCCGAGGGCGACCCGGGCGTGGGCCTGCGCGGGTTCGAGCCGGTCACCGACCAGCGGCTGTGGGAGCTGCGCAACGACCTGCGCGGCAAGCTCGTCGACGAGGTCCGCCGGCGCACCCGCGCGTCCTGGCTCCAGCGCGGCGCGTCCGCGCTGGAGCTCGGCTGGACCGACTCCGTGTTCGACCCGGGCGTGCTCACCGTCGGCTTCGCCCGCCGCGTGCCCACGTACAAGCGGCTGACCCTGATGCTGCGCGACCCGGAGCGGCTGCGCGCGATGCTGCTGCACCCCGAGCGGCCGGTGCAGCTGGTCGTCGCGGGCAAGTCGCACCCGGCCGACGACGGCGGCAAGGCGCTGATCCAGCAGATCGTGCGCTACGCCGACGACGCGGGCGTGCGGCACCGGATCGTGTTCCTGCCCGACTACGACATGTCCATGGCCCGGTACCTGTACTGGGGCTGCGACGTGTGGCTGAACAACCCGATGCGCCCGCTGGAGGCGTGCGGCACGTCCGGCATGAAGTCGGCGCTCAACGGCGGCCTCAACCTGTCGATCCGCGACGGCTGGTGGGACGAGCTGTACGACGGCAGCAACGGCTGGGCCATCCCGACCGCGGACGGCGTCACCGACCCGACGCGGCGCGACGACCTGGAGGCCGCGGCGCTCTACGACCTGCTCGGCAACCAGGTCGCACCGCTGTTCTACGACCGCGGCGAGGACGGCGTGCCCACGCGCTGGCTCGCCATGGTCCGGCACACGCTGGCCTCGCTCGGCCCGGCGGTGCAGGCGTCGCGCATGGTCCGCGAGTACGTGGAGAGCCTGTACGCGCCCGCCGCCGCCTCGGCCGCCTCGGTCGTCGGCGAGGGCTACCGGGGGGCCAAGGAGCTGGCCGCCTACCGGCAGCGGCTGCGCGCGTCGTGGACGCGGGTGCGGGTGCTCGACTCGGACCTCTCGCTCAACGGGTCGGCCGCGCCGCTGCTCGGCGCGCCGGTCGCCGTCCGGGCCCGGGTCGAGCTGGCCGGGCTGGAGCCGTCCGAGGTGGACGTGCAGGTGGCGCTCGGCCGGGTCGGCGACTCGGACGAGCTGTACGACGTGGTCACGCACGGCATGGACTACGCGGGCAACGGCAACTACGAGGTCGAGGTGCCGCTGCCGCACGCGGGGGCCGTCGGGTACACGGTGCGCGTGCTGCCCCGGCACGACCTGCTGGCGTCACCGGCTGAACTCGGTCGCGTGGTGCTCGCGGGCTGGTGACCCGGTCGGGTGACCGCCGGCGGTGACCGGCGGTCATCCTGACCGCGTGCGCGCGACCACTTCAGAACCGCGTTCGACCTTCGGGTGAAAACCCCGTTTCCGCTGGTAGAGCCCTGTTCGGCGGCTTACGCTCAATCGTCGAACGATCCACCGACGGGTGGTGGGTGGTCACCGGAGGGCGAATGGGAACGATCCGCACATCAGTGGCGTCCGCTGTCTCCCTGGCCGTGCTGGGGGCGGTCCTCGCCGTCCCCTCGGCCGGGGCCGAACCGCCCCCGGCGTGCGCGGGCCTGGTGGCGCAGCTGTCGGCGTCGGTGAAGAAGGTGGTCGACGGCGCGGTGGCGGAGCCGCCCCAGGGCAAGGCCGTCGCGGAGGCGCTCGGCGACGCGCTCGGGCTGCTGACCGCGATGCAGGGCGCGAGGTGCCTGCCGCTGCCGCCGGTGAGCGCGCCACCACCCGCCGGTGAGGCGTTCGCCGGCCCGGAGCTGTGCGCGTCCGGCGCGATGGCCTCGTTCGCCGGGGTCTACAGCGTGCTGGCCAAGGTCGTGCCCGGCGCCGTCGCCCCCGACCCGGGCAAGCTGAAGAACGAGGTGTCGGGCGTGCTCAAGACGCTCAACGACCTGCTGTCCCACTGCGCCCTGCCCCCGCCGGAGGGCGGCCTGCCCACGATGCCCGCCCCGCCCGCCTGACCCCCGTCTCACACGAGGTTGAGCCGGGCGTTGGTCTCGGCCACGCGGGGCATCCAGCCGGCCAGCTCCACCGCCTCCACGAGCGTGCGGCGGGCCGCCGCGTTGTCGCCGGACGCCATCTGCGCGCGGGCCATCGTGGCCAGCGCGTCCGCCTTGCCCAGGCCGCTCTCGCTGGCGTGCCCGGCCTGCGTGGCGAGGGTGATCGCGGTGGCGTGGTCGTCCTCCAGCAGCGCGAGCTGCGCCAACGTGCCCGTGCAGCGGTAGCGCGGGTAGCCCAGCTCCATCGCGCCCTCCACGGCCCGGCGCGCGGCGGGCAGGCCGATGTCGGCGGGCAGCTGGCCGCCCTCCACGGCGTTGGCGGTGGCGCTCGCCATCTCGGCCATCACGAACGCCATGTCGCGCGGCTCCAGGTCCGTGCGGCCGACGAGGGTGCTCACCGCGTGCAGCGCCTCGGCGTACCGGGTGCGCAGCGTCAGCACCGCGACCTTGGCCGACGTCGACAGCAGCAGCGTCGGGTGCCGCCGCGCCATCTCCTCGACGACCACCTCGGCCCGGTCCAGGTCGCCGACCGCGAGCAGGTCCGTCACCTCGTTGAGCAGCGGCGTCGCCTCGTACTCCTCGGCGGTGCGCCCGGTCAGCCGGGGCAGCGCGAACAGGAACCAGCCGGACGACGTCGTGCCCGCGCCGCGCCTCGGCCACAGGGCGTTGACCAGCACGGCCGTGCCGGCGACCGCGAAGCCCCGCCAGAACCCGTGCCCCGACCCGAGCCACGCCCCCGCCGCCGCCGCCGCGGCCGGCACCAGCGACGTGAGCGCGGTCAGGAACAGCCGCCTGCGCACCGGGGCCTTGACCGAGCTGAGGCCGACGCTGAACAGCAGCGGCACGGTCCGCCACACCACCCGCCGGCGCGGGCCGGTCCAGGTGCGCAGCTCACCGCCCACGCCGATGACGACCAGCGGCACCCGCACCCCGAACGCGAGCGCGCCCACCAGCAGCCCGAGCTGGATCAGCGCGGGCAGCGCCCACGCCCCCACCGCGGCCCCGGCGAACCCCGCCGCGCTCGGCCGCCAGACCGCCAACACCACCAGGACCAGCCCGGTCAGCCATTTCCACACAGAGCAGGAGACGCTACCGGCCCGCCACGGGTTCCCCCGCCCCCGAACGCACAACTCACCGGTCGCGAACGCATGACTCGCGAGT
>NZ_JBPKJK010000206.1:0-13949 GCF_051756985.1 Saccharothrix sabaoui | reverse complement strand
GATCGTGGGATGCCACCTGACGCGGCGCGGCGCAGCGCCGACCCCGGCACCCCGGCCGACGCCGACCTGGGGCGCTCCGTGCTGGCCGAGGCCCGCACGGCCGGCGAACTGCTCGGCCACGCGCCCGAGGTGCGCGTCGAGGGCGACCTCACCGACGTCCCGGCGGACCTCGCCGACCACGCCCGCGCCGCGCTGCGCGAGGCCCTGTCCAACGTCGTCCGGCACTCGGGGGCCGGCCACGTGGCCGTCACCGTGCTGCGCACCCCCGACCACCTGCGCCTGGAGGTGGCCGACAACGGCTGCGGCATCCCGCGCGGCGTGGCCAAGCGCGGCCTGCGCCACCTGGAGGAACGCGCCCACGCCGCGGGCGGCGGCTGCGAGATCACCTCGTCCCCCCGCACCGGCACCACCATCACCTGGCACGTCCCCCTCCCCCACTGACCCCCGAGAGTCCAACGCCCAGACCTCGAGAGTCCAACGCTCAGGCCCTCTGAGTTCTACGCTCAGGTCCGGCGAGCGGGGTGCCCGAACGAAGAACTCAGGGGGCCTGGAGGTACGACTCTCGGGACCTGGAGGTTGGACTCTCGGGGCCTGGGGGTTGGACTCTCGCGGGAGGGGCGGGTCAGCGGGAGCGGCGGGCTACCCAGGCCGCGGCTTGGGTGCGGCGTTCCATGCCCAGCTTGGACAGGACCGCGGTCACGTAGTTCTTGACCGTCTTCTCGGCCAGGAAGAGGCGCTCGGCGATCTGCCGGTTCGTCAGGCCCTCGCCGATCAGGTCCAGCACCCGGCGCTCCTGCTCGGTCAGCGCGTCCAGCACGTCGACCTCCGCGGGCCGCCGCAGGCGGTCCAGGACGCGCGCCGTCGTCTGCGGGTCCAGCAGGGAGCGCCCGGCCGCCACCTCGCGCACCGCGTGCACCAGGTCCTGCCCGCGCACCTGCTTGAGCAGGTAGCCCGACGCGCCGGCCATGATCGCGCCGACCAGCGCCTCCTCGTCGTCGAACGCGGTCAGCACCAGGCAGCGCGGCGGCGAGGGGGACGACCGCAGCCGCCGGCACAGCTCGACCCCGCCGCCGTCGGGCAGGCGGACGTCCACGACCGCCACGTCCGGCCGGGACGCCGCGGCGCGCACCAGCGCCTCGTCCACGCCACCCGCCTCGGCGACGACCGCGATGTCGTCCTCGTCCTCCAGCAGTTCGCGCAGTCCTCGGCGAACCACCTCATGGTCGTCAACGAGCAACACTCGCACGGGCACGAACCCACCATAGGTCGAATGCCGGTACCGGCCGCACGCGCACGCCAACACAGTGCAGGGATGTTCGTACGAGCGATCGAGGAAGCCGACCGGATCGTCGTCGGCCGACTGGTGCTGGAGCTGTGGGGGGCGCACACGGCCGTCGCCCACGGCCAGGTGTTCTTCCCGGCGAGCCTGCCGGGGTTCCTGGTGGAGCAGCAGGAGCAGGTCGTCGGCCTGCTCACCTACGCCGCGACCGACGGCCACCTGGAGATCGTCACGGTCGACGCGCTGCGAAGAGGCAGGGGCGTCGGCAGCTCCCTCGTCGACGCCGCCGTGCACCGGGCCCGCCAGCTCGGCTGCTCGCGCGTCCGGCTCACCACCACCAACGACAACCTCGACGCGCTGCGCTTCTACCAGCGCCGCGGGTTCCGCCTGACCGCGCTGCGGCCGGACGCCGTCCGCGAGTCGCGCCGCCTCAAGCCGGAGATCCCCAGCGTGGGCGACTACGGCATCCCCATCACCGACGAGCTCGACCTCGAACGATGGGTCGCGCCGCGCTAGTTGTCCACCCCTTCGCCCCAGTTGTCCACAGAGCTGTGCACAGACCTGTGGACAACTCGACCGGGAGGTGGCTACCGGCGCGGCAGCGGGCTGAACACCTCGTCCCACGCCGCCGCCACCTGGCGCGCGCACGTCGCGGGCGCGACGCCGCCCACACCCGTGCCCAGACCGGGCATGGCGATGGTGCGCACCACCTCGCGCAGCGGCCTGCCGTCGTCGAGCCGACCGCCGAGCCACAGCCGCAGCACGGCCCGCGCCGCGAGGTACGGGTGCACGGTGTCCTCGGGCAGCAGTTCGCCGGGGGCGCGCATGGTGGGCGCGCTGATCAGCCACTCCGGCTCGGGTTCGCCGGTCGGCACGGCCACCGCCTCGCCCACCGGCAGCTCACCGCCGTGCAGGGCGAGCACGGCGCGGCGGACGTTGTCCTCGACGTGCGGGAAGGCCCGCGCGTAGACGGCGTCGATGCCACCGCGCATCCAGCCGGACGAGTTCGCGGGGCTCACGACGGCCTCGGCGACGATGTCGAGCACCGAGCCCCGGTGCACCTCGACGCCTGCCCTGCCGTCGGCCACCCCGAGCCACGCGCTGGCCAGTGGTTCGTCGACGGCGCACAGCACCAGACGGGGAACTACTACCGGAGCGTTGATCTCACCCTCCGTATCGGCGGACACACCTCCCAGCATTCCAGGAGAACCGCGTGCTGCGGAACGGGGGCGGGTATGCGCCGGCCGGGTGATCCTCGCCTCAACGAGGCCCACCGGTGGTGGGCCTCGTATGGTTGCGGCCGTGCTCGCCTACTTCGGACCGCAGGGAACGTTCACCGAGCAGGCCGCACGCGGCTTCGCCTCCCCGCAGGACGAGCTGGTCCCGTTCGACACCGTCCCCGCCGCCCTGACCGCCACGCGGCGCGGTGCGACGCAGGCCGCGTGCGTGCCGGTGGAGAGCTCCGTGGAGGGCGCCGTGCCCGCCACGATGGACGCGCTGACCGAGGGCGAGCCGCTGGTCGCCGTCGCCGAGGCCGTGCTGCCGGTGCGGTTCAGCGTGCTCACCAGGTCCGCCGGCGCGCCGGTCCGCACGGTCGCCAGCCACCCGCACGCGCTGGCCCAGGTCCGGCACTGGCTGGCCGAGCACCTGCCGTCCGCGCGGGTGGTGGCCACGACGTCCACCGCCGCCGCCGCGCGGGCCGTGCTGGACGGCGAGTTCGACGCGGCGGTGAGCGCACCCGTGGCGGTGCGGCACTACCCGCTGGAGGTGCTGGCCACCGACGTCGCCGACGTGCGCGACGCGAAGACCCGCTTCCTGCTCGTCCGACCGCCCGGGGCGCTGCCCGAGCCGACCGGCCACGACCGCACGTCCGTCGTCTGCACGGCGCCCGACCGCGTGGGCGTGCTGGCGGACCTGCTGGCCGAGCTGGCGCTGCGCTCGATCAACCTGACCCGCATCGAGTCGCGGCCCACCAAGGGCAGGCTCGGCGAGTACCGGTTCTACGTCGACCTCGACGGGCACGTCGCCGAGCCGCGGGTGGGCGACGCGCTGGCCGCGCTGCGCCGGCACTGCCCGGAGACCCGGTTCCTCGGCTCGTACCCGAAGGCCGAGCCGGGCGGGCCCGTCGCGGGCAACGAGGAGTTCGTGGCGGCGGCCGAGTGGCTGTCCGCCGTACGGAGGGGGCACGGCGCGTGAAGCTGATCATCGTCCGGCACGGCGAGACCGCGTCGAACCTGAAGATGGCCCTCGACTCGCTGCCGCCGGGGCCGCCGCTGACCGAGGCGGGCGTCGCGCAGGCCGCCGCGCTGGCCGAGTCCCTGGCCGACGAGCCGGTGGCCGCCGTGTACGCCAGCACGGCGATCCGCGCGCAGCAGACGGCGGCCCCGGTCGCCGCCGCGCACGGCCTGGAGGTGCGGGTCGTCGACGGCGTGCAGGAGATCTTCTGCGGCGACCTGGAGGGCCGGCACGACCGCGAGGCGTTCGAGATCTTCATCGCCGTCGTCAAGCGGTGGGCCGAGGGCGACCTGGACGTGCCGCTGCCGGGCGGCGAGACGGGCCGCCAGGTCCTCGACCGCTACCTGCGGGCGGTCGGGGAGATCACCGCCGGGCACCGCGACACCGACACGGTCGTCCTGGTCAGCCACGGCGCGTCGCTGCGCATGGCGGCGCTGGCCCTGGCGGTCAACGTCCGGCCGGCGCTCGCCGAGTCCGGCCTGCTGCCCAACACGGGCCGGGTCGTGCTGGAGGACACCGGCGACGGGTGGCTGTGCACGTCGTGGACGGGCGTCGACGTGCCGGTGTGAGCGGCGGTCAGCCCCAGCCCAGCTCGTGCAGCTTGTCGTCGTCGATGCCGAAGTGGTGCGCGACCTCGTGCACCACGGTCACCGCGACCTCGTCGACGACCTCGTCCTCCGACGAGCAGTGGTCGAGCAGGGCCTCGCGGTAGATCGTGATGCGGTCCGGGAGGACGCCGCCGTAGTCCGTCGTTCTCAGCGGCAGGGCGATGCCGTGGTAGAGGCCCAGCAGGCCCGGTTCCTCGGGGTGGCGGTCCTCGACCAGCACCACGACGTTGTCCATCGCCGACGCGAACTCGGCGGGGATCAGGTCGAGCGCCTCGCCCACGAGCTCCTCGAAGCGCTGTCGGGACATCTCGACCGGCACGGCGTCACCTCGTCGTCGTGGTGGTGGGCGTCGTGGTCGTGGACGAACCCGACGGCTCCGGGGCGTCCGACGACGGGGGCGCGGCCGAACTGCTGCTCGACTGCGAGTGCAGCGGCGCGCCGGTGGCGTCCTCCTGCTGCACGGCCGTCGTCTGCGGCGGGTTCGAGGTGGTCAGCGGCGGCGCGTCGGGGTTGCGGACGCTGCCCTGCCAGGCCGCGAGGCCGCCCTCGACGGGCACCGCGCCGATCTTGCAGTTCGCCAGGTGGGAGCCCGCCGCCCAGCTCTCCGGGGCGCGCGTGTCCCAGGTGACGATGAGGCCCTCCGCCTTGAGGTCCATGCCGCCGGTGTACTCGGCGCTGATCCGGGCGCACTCGCCCGCCATCAGCTCGTCCTGCGCCTCCGGCGCCGGGAAGTCGCCCGGCGGCAGCGGCACGACGCCGACGATCTCGAACGTGTGGGGCTTCGCGCACTCGACCGGGTCGCCCACGCCGAGGGCCTCGGTGATGCCCAGGCACACGCCCGGGTCGTACACGTCGGACTGGTCCTGGGTGCGCGCCGTGCCGAAGGACGGCAGCAGGCCGCCCGCGGGACCGGCGACCTGGAGCCCGCAGCGCAGCGTGCGCTGCCCCTGCGCCCACAGCCGCTCACCGGGGTTGAGCGGGCCGACGGTGTACTTGCCGAACGGGTCGAACTTGTTCCCGAGGTACGCCATGGACAGCTGCACGCAGTTGTCCTGGCTGATCTGCTGCCACGCGGCGTCGTCCGGGAACGGCGCCTGCGGGCCGTGCGAGGCGGAGATGTCCGAGACGCCCGTCACCTCGAACAGGTGCTGGCCGGCGCAGTCGACCTTCGCCACGTCCGTCAGGTCCTTGCGCGTCCAGTTCAGGCAGTCGCCCGCCTGGGCCTCCAGCACCGGGTTGACCTGCGACGACGTACCGGCGACGACGCCGCGGGCGCCTACCGGCCAGGACGTGAAGGTGCTCAGCGCGAGCAGCGTGAAGGCGCTCGCGAACGCGCCGAGCATGACCAGTGTCTCGGCTCGACGAAACCAGCGGGCGCTCGTGGACATCTACTCCATGATGCCCGTGCCGACCGTGGACGCCTTCGGGCGGGTGGAGTGTGTTGCTTTTGGGACACTCGTCACCCACATGGCGGCCGATCTCTGTACCGTCCCCGCCGGGAGTGGCTGATGACTGAGAACGACAACACCGGCAACGCCGCTTCGCCCGGCCAGGGCGGGGCGGGTGGACCGGGCAACGGACCGACACCTCCGGCCGGTGGCGCGACGCCGCCGCCGTACGCGCCGCCGCCCTCGCCCGGACAGGGGCAGGCGGGGCGCGGCCAGATCCGCAGGCAGGAGCCCGGCCGGACCAAGCCGAGGCCGCCGACGCTCGCCGAGCAGCGGGCCCGCGCCCAGGCGATCGAGGAGCAGCGCGAGGCGGAGCTGGCCCGGGAGGCCGAGGAGAAGCGCAAGAAGAAGCTGCGCAAGCGCCTGCTCATCGGCGGCGGCGTGACCGTGGGCGTGGTGGGCGTGGTGGCCATCTGGTACGCCGCCTCCAGCCCCGACGACGTCACCGCGCAGTGCACCGACGACGGCGTGGTGGTCGAGGACCAGTACTGCGACGACAACTACGCGCGCTCGCACGGCGGGTACTCCAGCGGCGGCTTCATCTACATCGGTGGCAACTCCTACCGCTACCACTACGGCAGCGCGCCCCTGTCCGTCGGCCAGAAGGTCAGCGGCGGGAGCTACACGATCCCCAAGGGCGCGAACGTCACCACGAAGTCCGGCACGACGATCCAGCGCGGCGGGT
The DNA here is from genome assembly GCF_051756985.1 of Saccharothrix sabaoui. NCBI lineage: Bacteria > Bacillati > Actinomycetota > Actinomycetes > Pseudonocardiales > Pseudonocardiaceae > Saccharothrix > Saccharothrix sabaoui. The sequence continues at coordinate 7,694 of NZ_JBPKJK010000206.1, read as the reverse complement.
TCGGGGTCTCCGGCGGCAGCAAGAGCGGGGGCAGCTGAGTGCGCCGCGAGTCCTCCGCGCCCCGGCCGAACTGGCAGCGCACCGTCTCCGACCAGGGCCTCGTGTTCGGCGCGCCGTCGAAGCACGTCGACGGCAGCGCGCGCCCGTACTGGGACGAGTCGGCCCACTACGCCTTCGACATGAGCGAGGTCCTCGCCCTCGAAGCGGACGTGGAGCTGCTGCACAACCTGTGCCTGGAGGCCGTCGACAACGTGGTGCTCACCGAGCGCTACCGCGACTTCGGCATCCAGGAGTGGCTGTGGCCCGCGATCGCCGAGTCGTGGAAGCGCCGCGACCCGCACGTCTACGGGCGGTTCGACCTGCGCTACGACGGCGGCGGCCCGGCCAAGCTGCTGGAGTACAACGCCGACACGCCCACGTCGCTGCTGGAGGCGTCGGTCGTCCAGTGGAACTGGAAGACCGACGTCTTCCCCGACGACGACCAGTGGAACTCGATCCACGAGAAGCTGGTCGAGCGGTGGGCCGAGCTCGGCGCCAAGCTGCCGTCCAACGAGCTGCACTTCACCTGGTCCGGCGCCGACCCGTCGGGCGAGGACCACGTCACCGTCGCCTACCTCCAGGAGACGGCGGCCGAGGCCGGGATGAACACCGTCGGCCTCGCCATCGAGGAGATCGGCTGGGACTCGCTGCTCAAGCGGTTCGTCGACCTGGAAGACGCCCCGATGGGCACCGTGGTGAAGCTCTACCCGTGGGAGTGGGTGGTCGACGAGCAGTTCGGCCGCTTCGCCGTGGAGAGCCTGCCCGGCACCCTGTGGGTCGAGCCGCTGTGGAAGATGCTGCTCTCCAACAAGGCGCTGCTCGCGGTGCTGTGGGAGATGTACCCCGGCCACCCCAACCTCCTGCCCGCGTTCCTCGACGACCCCGGTCTCCTCACGGAGTACGTGCGCAAGCCCCGGCTGGGTCGGGAGGGCGCGAACATCCAGATCGTCGCCCCCGGCTACGAGACCCAGACCGGCGGGGTCTACGGCAAGGAGGGCTTCGTCTACCAGCTGTTCGACCCGCTGCCCGAGTTCGACGGCTACCGGCCGGCGCTCGGCGCGTGGGTCGTCGGCGACTCCTCGGCGGGTCTCGGCATCCGGGAGACCGTCGGCCTGGTCACCGACGACGGCGCGGCGTTCGTGCCGCACCGGATCGTCGGGTGAGCACCGCAACCGTGTCACCGGCTCCTTCACCGGCGGCCCATCCCCGACACCAGAACACCACCCTGGAGGGTCTGTGAACACCAACCTCGCGTTGGACCCCGGCTTCGGCGGCGCCATCGGCCAGGGCATCGGCGCGATCGCCCTGTACGCGATCGTCGGCACGATGCTGATGGTCCTCGGCTTCTACGCCATCGACTGGACCACGCCCGGCAAGCTCAGCGCCCTGGTGCGCGGCGGTGCCCCGAACGCGGTCATCGTCACGTCCGCCGGCCTGGTCAGCATGGCGCTGATCATCGTCGTCGCCATCTACAGCTCGGCCGGCAAGCTCTCCGAGGGCCTGCTGTCGGCGCTGGTCTTCGGCGTCGTCGGCATCATCGTCCAGGTGCTCGCGGTGCGGCTGCTGGAGTGGGTGACCCGGCTCGACATCGGCTCGCTCATCGAGTCCGACCGCTTCGCCCCGGCCAGCGTGGTCGTGGCCGCGGCGCACTTCGCGCTCGGCCTCGTGGTGGCCGTCGCCATCTCGTAGCCCTCCCGTCGGCGGAGGGGGCGCGCCCGACCGGGTGCGCCCCCTTCCCGCTGTTCAGGACACGGGCGGACTTCAGGACACGGGCGGGCTGGTCAGGACACGGGGAGGCGCTTCCGCCAGTCGGCCAGGTCGACCTTGATGCGGCTGCGCACCGACCCGTTCCACTCGACCGGCAGGCCGCCCGCCGCCAGCGCGTCCGCGACCTCGCGCGCCACGGCCTCGTCCGCCGCCGCCGGGTCCTCCGCCTCGACCAGCGAGCCGAACGCCAGGTACAGCCCGCGGCCGGCCACGGCGCCCTCGGTGTCCTGCCGGTGGAAGAACACGTACCCGCGGGCGTCACCGGCCCCGGGGTCGACCTCGCCGCCGATCTCCGCGTGCCCGCACGTCTGGCAGCACGTGAAGTCGGGGCGCGCCACGATCCCGCCGTCGTCCAGCGCCTCGAACACGGCCAGCAGCCGGTCCACCTCCGTCGTCGCCGGCCACCCGGCCTGCTCCTCGACCCGCTCCCGCCACACCCGCTCGACGACCGACCGCGCGACCGCCTCCGTGACGCCGTCCTCGTCCTCGAAGCACTCGGCGACCGCCTCCACGGCGTCCTCCAGCGGGGTGAACCCGCCGTGCACCACGTCGCGCGCCTGCTCCTCCACCCGGTCCAGCAGTTCGGCGGGCAGGTCCTGGGTGTTCTCTCGATCGACCACGCGCGCATCCTGCCGCACGTCGCCGACAATCCGGATCGGGCGCCGGCGGTCCGGGTACTACCCTGCTCCGTGTGATTGACCTCAAGGCTCTGCGCGAGAACCCGGAAGCCGTCCGCGCGTCGCAACGCGCGCGTGGCGAGGACGAGGCCGTGGTCGACGCGCTGCTCTCCGCCGACGAGCGCCGCCGGGCCGCCGTGGCCCGCGCCGACGCGCTGCGCGGCGAGCAGAAGTCGTTCGGCAAGCAGGTCGGCCGTGCCCGCGGCGAGGAGCGCGACGCGCTGCTCGCGCGGGGCAAGGAGCTGTCCGCCGAGGTCAAGGCCGCCGAGGCCGAGCAGTCCGCCGCCGAGGCCGAGCTGGCCGAGCTGCACCGCGCCCTCCCGAACGTCGTCCACCCGGACGCGCCCGAGGGCGGCGAGGACGACTACGTGGTGCTCAAGCAGGTCGGCACGCCGCGCGAGTTCGACTTCGAGCCCAAGGACCACCTGGACCTGGGCACGCGGCTGGGCGCGATCGACATGGAGCGCGGCGCGAAGGTCGCGGGCTCGCGGTTCTACTTCCTCACCGGCATCGGCGCGCAGCTCGAACTGGCGCTGTTGAACATGGCCGTCGCCCAGGCCACCGCGGCCGGCTTCAGCCTGATGATCACCCCGACCCTGGTCCGCCCGGAGATCATGGCCGGCACCGGGTTCCTCGGCGCGCACGCGAGCGAGGTCTACCGGCTCGAAGCCGACGACCTGTACCTGGTCGGCACGTCGGAGGTGCCGCTCGCGGGCTACCACGCCGACGAGATCCTCGACGGCGAGAAGCGGTACGCGGGCTGGTCGTCGTGCTACCGCCGCGAGGCCGGCTCGTACGGCAAGGACACCCGCGGCATCATCCGCGTGCACCAGTTCAACAAGGTCGAGATGTTCTCCTACGTCAAGCCGGAGGACGCCGAGGCCGAGCACGCCAGGCTGCTGGCCTGGGAGGAGGAGATGCTCGCCAAGATCGAGGTGCCCTACCGGGTGATCGACACGGCGGCGGGCGACCTCGGCAGCAGCGCGGCCCGCAAGTTCGACTGCGAGGCGTGGGTGCCGAGCCAGCGGGCGTACCGGGAGCTGACCTCGACGTCGAACTGCACCACGTTCCAGGCCCGCCGGCTCAACGTGCGCTACCGCGACGAGAACGGCAAGCCGCAGATCGCCGCCACGCTCAACGGCACCCTCGCCACCACCCGCTGGATCGTGGCGATCCTGGAGAACCACCAGCAGGCCGACGGCTCGGTCGTCGTCCCGCAGGCGCTGCGGCCGTTCCTCGGCGGCCTGGACGTGCTCAAGCCGGTCTGACCCCGGTGCCCGGGACCTGCCGGACCCCGGGGTCCGGCAGGTCTGGGCCCGGCCGGTCTAGGTCCAGCTCGACTCGACGCGGTCGGCCACGTGCCGGCCGATCTCCAGCGCCGACGTCGCGGCGGGTGACGGCGCGTTCAGCACGTGCACCTGCCGCGGCGCGGTGTCGACCAGGAAGTCGTCCACCAGCGAGCCGTCGGCGCGCATCGCCTGCGCCCGCACGCCCGCGCCCGCGCGCACCAGGTCGTCCTCGCCGACCGCGGGCACCAGGCGGGCCAGGCTCGCCGCGAACCGCCGCCGCGACAGCGACCGCAGCACCTCCTCGGCCCCGGTCCGGGCGAACCGCCGCGCCAGCCGCCACGTGCCGGGGAACCGGGCCACGTCCAGCACGTCGCCGACCGAGACGTCCCGCCACCGGTAGCCCTCGCGGCGCAGGGCGAGCACCGCGTTCGGCCCGGCGTGCACGCTGCCGTCGAGCATCCGGGTCAGGTGCACGCCCAGGAACGGCAGCGCCGGGTCCGGCACCGGGTAGATCAGCCCGCGCACCAGGTGCCGCCGCTCGGGGCGCAGCTCGTAGTACTCGCCCCGGAACGGCACGATCGCCGCCGACGGCGCCACGCCCGCCAGCCGCGCCACCCGGTCGGCGTGCAGGCCCGCGCAGTTCACCAGCGCGTCCGCCCGCACCACGCCCGACCCGGTGGCCACCTCGACGCCGCCGCCGGACAGCGCCCGCCGGATGCCGAGCGCGGGCGTGCCCAGCCGCAGGTCGTGGCCGTCCAGCTCGCGCACCAGCGCGTCGCACACGGCCGGGAAGTCGATGATGCCGGTGCTCTCCACCCGCAGCGCGGCCACCGCCGCCACCTCGGGCTCGTGCTCGCGCGCCTCGGCCGCCGACACCCGCCGCGCGGGCACGCCGTTCTCCCGCGCGCGGGCCTCCAGCGCCTCCAGCCGCGGCACCTCGTCCGGCGAGGTGGCGACGACGAGCTTGCCGCACACCTCCACCGGCACGCCGTTCTCCCGCGCGTAGGCGACGACGGAGGCGTTGCCGGCCACCGACATCCGCGCCTTCAACGACCCCGGCTTGTAGTACAGCCCGGCGTGCACGACGTTGCTGTTGTGCCCGGTCTGGTGCGCCGCCCACCGCGGCTCCTTCTCCAGCACCACCACGTCGTGCCCGCGCCTCGCCAGGTCCCGCGCGGTCGCCAGCCCGACGATCCCGCCACCGATCACCACGACTCGTCGCACGGCGGAGACGCTAGCCGCTCACCAGTTCCGGGAGGACGTCGGCCGCCACCCGCTCCAGCACCGACTCGCTGCCCGCGTACACGCCCTCCGAGCGCGGCCAGTGCACGGCCAGGTCGGTGAACCCCAGCTCGCGCGCCCGGCCCACCACGTCCCGGAAGTGCTCGACGCTGGTCAGCGAGTACACCGGGCACGAGTCGGCGTTGAGGTGGAAGTCGACGGACTCCTTCGCCCTCCCGATCCCGTCGAGCACCTCGCGGAACCGCTCGGTGATGCCCGCCACGCCGCGCCACCACGCGTCCTCGTCCTCGGTCTCCGGCCCGGTGGTCACCCAGCCGGTGCCGTACCGCGCGGCGACGCCCATCGCCTTCGGCCCGTTCGCCGCCACCACGAACGGCAGCCGGGGCCGCTGCACGCACCCCGGGTAGCCGCGGGCGTCGCGGATCTCGTAGTACTCGCCGCTGAACGTCGTCCGGTCCTGCGAGAGCAGCAGGTCCAGCGCGGCCACGAACTCCTCGAACCGGCGCTGCCTGCTGCGCGGCGGCTCGTTGCCCATGACCTGCGTGTCGTACCCCGCGCCACCAGCGCCGACGCCGAGCGTGAAGCGGCCGTCGGACTGGTCGTCGAGGGCGAGCAGGTCCCGGGCGAACGGCACCGGGTGGCGGAAGTTCGGCGACGCGACGTACGTGCCGAGCCGAATCCGGGAGGTCGCCGCGGCGGCGGCGGCGAGCGTCGGCACGGCGCCGAACCACGGCCCGTCGACGAGCGACCGCCACCCCATGTGGTCGTAGGTCCAGGCGTGGTGGAAGCCGTACTCCTCGGCGGCCTTCCACCTGTGCTCGGCCATCCACCAGCGGTGTTCGGGGAGGATCACAATCCCTGTGCGCACGCGGCGACGGTATCCGACGGGCACGATGGGGGGCGTGCAGAGACCATCCCTTGTGGCATCCGACGTCGACGGCACCCTGCTCACCCCCCTCGGCCGGGTCAGCCCGCGCACCGCGGCCACGGTCGGCCGGGTGCTCGCGGCGGGCGTCCCGTTCGTCCTGTCCACCGGCCGCCCGCCCCGCTGGGTGCCGGACGTCGCCGACGCGGCCGGCCTCACCGGGTACGCCGTGTGCTCGAACGGCGCCGTGGTCCACGACATCGGCGCGGACCGCGTCGTCTCGTCGACGCTGCTCACGCCCGTGCAGCTCACCGACCTGGCGTCGGTGCTCGACGAGGCCCTGCCGGGCTGCTCGATGGCCTCCGAGCGGCTGGGGGAGAGCGCCCGCGGCCCGGCGGGGCCCGAGTTCATCGCCGACGAGCACTACCTGCACCCGTGGGACGAGGGCGCGCAGCCGCTGCCCGGCCACCAGCGCGCCCAGCTGCTCGGCAAGCCCGCGGTGAAGCTGCTGGTCCGGCACGCGGGCATGACCTCGGACGAGATGGCGCGCGCCGTCGGCCCGCTGGTCGGGGAGGCGTTCTCGATGACCTGGTCGACCACCGAGGGCCTGCTGGAGTTCGCCGCGCCCGGCGTGACGAAGGCCACCGGCCTGGCCGCCGTCGCCGAACTGCTCGGCGTCGACCCGGGCGGCGTGCTGGCGTTCGGCGACATGCCCAACGACGTGCCCATGCTCACCTGGGCCGGGCACGGGGTGGCGATGGCCAACGCGCACGCCGACGCCCTGGCCGCCGCCGACGAGGTCACCGCGGCCAACTCCGAGGACGGGGTGGCGCTCGTCCTGGAGCGCTGGTTCTAGGCTGGCGGACACCGACGCGACCTACCCCAGGAGAGATTCCTCGTGCGCGCACTAGTGACCGGCGGCGCCGGTTTCATCGGCTCCACCCTGGTCGACCGGCTGTTGAGGGACGGGCACGAGGTGCACGTCGTCGACGACCTGAGCCGCGGCAAGCGGACCGAGCCCGCCGACCCGGCCGCGGCCGACCGCTACTCGTTCTCGCGGGTCGACATCACCTCGCCGGAGCTGGCCGAGGTCGTGGCCGCCGCCGCGCCCGAGGTCGTCTTCCACCTGGCCGCGCAGATCGACGTGCGCGTCTCGGTGGCCGACCCGCTGCTCGACGCCACCAAGAACGTCCTGGGCACGGTGAACCTGGCCGAGGCCGCCCGCCTCGCCGGCGTCCGCAAGGTCGTGTTCGCCTCCTCCGGCGGCTCCATCTACGGCACGCCCGACGTGCTGCCGGTGGCCGAGTCCGTGCCGATCAACCCGAAGTCGCCGTACGCGGCGTCCAAGGTGTCCGGCGAGGTGTACCTGAACACCTACCGGCAGCTGTACGGCGTGGAGTGCACGCACCTGGCGCTGGCCAACGTGTACGGCCCCCGGCAGGACCCGCACGGCGAGGCGGGCGTGGTGGCGATCTTCGCGTCCGCGCTGCTCGCGGGCCGCCCGACGAAGGTGTTCGGCGACGGCGGCAACACCCGCGACTACGTGTTCGTGGAGGACGTCGTGTCGGCGTTCGTCGCGGCCTCCGGCGAGGCGGGCGGCGGCAAGCGCTACAACATCGGCACCGCCCACCAGGTGTCCGACCGAGAGCTGCACACCCTGGTCGCGCAGGCGGCGGGCGTGGCCGACGAGCCCGAGTTCGCCCCGGCCCGCCTCGGCGACCTGCGGGCCTCGGCGATCGACGCGTCGCTGGCGCGGGCCGAGCTGGGCTGGAAGCCCGAGGTGGACATCGCCACCGGCGTGCGGCTGACCGTGGA
>NZ_JBPKJK010000205.1:0-14110 GCF_051756985.1 Saccharothrix sabaoui | reverse complement strand
CGCAGGCTCCACCGCTGGTTGGCCCCGCCGCCGCAGGACCACAGGATGATCCTGGTCCCGTTCGCGGTGCCGGCGCCGTTGGCGTCCAGGCACAGCCCGGACTGCACCCCCCTGACGGTGCCGTCGGCGTTGACGTCCCACTGCTGGTTCGCCTGCCCGTTGCAGTCCCAGACCACCACCGCGGTGCCGTTGGCGGTGCCCTGGTTGCTCGCGTCCAGGCACTTGGTCCCGGACAGCTGCAACTGCCTGCCCGAGGTGTGCGTGAAGCGCTGGTTGGCGCCGCCGTGGCAGTCCCACAGCTGGGCCTGGGTGCCGTTGGTCGCGGTCGTGCCGGGGACGTCGACGCACCGGCCGGACTGAACGCCGACGATCGCGACGCCCTGCCGGCCGCCGCCCTGTCGCCGGACGACCGACTTGGACTCGGGTGACCGGTTCCCCTGCGCGTCCACGACGTAGAGCCGGTAGTCGCCGGACGCGGTCGGCACGTCGACGGCCGTCGCGGTGCCGCCCGCCCTGGTCATCGTCGGGCCGACGGCGAAGGCGGTGGTGCCGGCGGGTGCCAGCCAGATCGACCTGGTCGCGTCGCCGGCGCCCCGGACGGGGATCGACGCGCTCCCGGCACCGACGAACGTGCCGGCCGGCAGGACGTGGTCCGGGTGGGCGAGCGTCGCCCTCGGGAGGACGTCCCGGTACGCGGCCTCCGGGCCGGAGTCCACCGCGATGCCGTGGGCGGGTGCCGGCCACACGTAGTCGGGGTAGACCAGGATGTCCTGGATGGTGCTGTTCGGCAGGGTCTTCTGGGAGACCTTGTTGATGGGCCCGTAGGTCTGCGTGATGCTCAGGTCGTGCTTGCGCCCGAAGTCGTCGGAGTTGATCAGCCACGTGACGTCCTTGTCCACGCTCAGGACGTTGTCGCGGAAGCCGATGTGGGCCGAGCCCTCGTCGGGGTGGAGCCCGTACCTGTGGCCGGCGGGGACGCCCTGCAGGTAGTTGTCGGTGATCGTGGTCCCCGGCTGGCTGCCCAGCGTGTAGATGGGCGCCGTGTCGCCGAGGCGCTGCACCGTGTCGATGACGTGGTTGTGGCTGACGGTGTTGTTCCGCGCCGTGGTGGTCGGCCGGTCGGGCGCGATCGAGCCCGCCGACCCGTCGAAGTTCCACCAGCCCCAGCCGAGCGTGATGCCCGACCACGGCGCCTTCTCGATCCGGTTGTGCCGCACCGAGAGCCCGTCGGCGAAGTACGCCGAAACGGGGCTGTGCCCGTTGAACAGCACGGCGCTGTCGTACAGGTGGTTGTTCTCGACCCGGATGTTCCTGGGCAGCCCTTCGACCCGGGCCGGGTACTTCTCGCCGTTGGTCGCCGTGTGGTCGCCGATGTAGACGTGCTGGGGGTGGCCGATGCTGATGGCGGACCCGGCGACGTCGTTGGTGCGGTTGCCGATGACCTGTGCGTCCTGCACGTCGTTGACCAGGGTGATCCCGTCGGCGCCGGTGTGCTGGACCCGGTTGCGCAGCAGGTGGACGCCGTCGGCGTTCTCGACCTGGACGGCGCCCGGCGCGACGTCGACGTTGCGGTAGTGGTAGACGTGGAAGTTGCCCTTGACGTACAGGGAGTTGCCGAGGTTGCCCTGCTGGGCCTGCTTGAACGCGGAACCGGCCACGGTGAACAGGTTCCAGTCGGAGTGCTGCACCGTGAGGCCGGAGAAGGTGATGTTCCGGACGTGGTCGGTGGTGGAGGTGCCGGCGACCCGGAGCACGGTGGGCACGTTGTTCGGCGCGTGGACCACCGCCGTCGCCATGTCCTCGGAGTCGGCCTTGTGGTAGTAGAGCGTCCTGCCCGCCCTGTCGAAGTAGAACTCGCCCGGCGAGTCGAGGAACTCGTAGGCGTTCATGAACTTGTGGCTCCCGCCGACCTGGTGGTTGCCGTTGAACGCGCCCTGGGCGATGGCCGCGCCCGGCTGGTGGAACAGCGCCACCCGGTTGGCGCCGTCACCGCTCGTGGTGACCTGGCGGACCCCCGCGACGGCCGTCGTCCAGGTGGTCGCCGTCTCGATCTCGACGTCGTCCGGGTTGCGGGAGATGGCGGGCAGGTCGGCCAGGCCGTACTTGGCGCCGTCGCACTGCGAGCCCGACTCCCGCGCCCAGGGCGCCTGCCCGGCGGTGACGGTGTACGTGCCGTAGCACCCCTGCGAGGTGATCGTCTTGGCGGCCATGAAGGCGCGCTTGTCGTTGACGTAGAGCGCCCGCAGCTTGGTGCCGCGGTCGAGCGGGGCCTTCCAGACGTTGCCGCTGTGCTGCGTCCACCCGGTCACCCGCACGCCGGCGCTCAGCACCGGTACCTCGTCCTGGTACGCGGCGTAGACGACCCGGTACCCGTTCGTGCCCGAGTCGGCCGGCGTGAACCCCACGGTGCCGCTCACCCGGTACTCGCCGCCGCGGAGGTGCACGGTGATGTCGCCGGACATGTTCCCGTTCACCGTGCGGACGACGTCCCGCGCGCGCTGCACGGTCCGGAACGGGGCCGTGATCGTCCCGGGTGCGGCGTCGTCGCCGTCGGGGGCGACGTAGTACGTCGCCTGGACGGCGGCCGAGGCCCGGGGGCCGTCCCCCGCGGCCGGCAGCAGCAGGGCGGACGCGAACACCGCGACCGCCACCAACGACCTCGCGACGGTACTGGCTGGTTCCACCTTGTTCTCCCTTGCGCTCGGTTCCGGTCGGGTGTGCGCGCCGGAGAAGGGTTCGGCGAGGTGGGTTCCGCGAGGTGGGTTCCGCGAGGTGGGTTCCGCTCGCCGGGCGGGCCGGGTCACCTCGGGCGGGATCACCCCCGGTGCGGGCTCAGCCGAAGGCCCACCGCTGGTTGGCGCCGCCGTTGCAGGTCCACAGCTGCACCTGCGCCCCGTTGGCCGTGGACGCCCCGGACACGTCCAGGCACAGACCGGACTGCGCGCCGGTGACCGTGCCGTCGGCGTTGGCGTTCCAGCGCTGGTTGGCCTGGCCGTTGCACGACCAGAGGACCGTCCTCGTGCCCGCGCTCGTCCCCTGGCCGTAGGCGTCGAGGCACAGCCGGCCGGAGCCCGCGCCCACGGCCAGCTCGCCCGCGGACGTCCGGGTCCAGGTCTGGCCCGTGCCGCCCCGGCAGTCCCAGGTGCGGGCTTGCGCCCCCGACGTCACGTTCGGCACGTCGAGGCACTTGCCCGCGCCCACCGCGCGCACCGGGCCACCCGGCGCGGTGCCGCCCCCGGTGGTGTACCCGGCCGCGACGACGTTGGCCTGCACGGCCTGCTCGGTCGCGTCGGACGGGTAGCCCGCGACCACGGCCCCCTCGTAGAAGGTCCCCGCGCTGAGGTTCGCGCCGCCGTCGGGTTTGCAGCAGTCGCCGCCGCTGCCCAGGATGATCGCGCCCTGCTTCCTCATCGGGCTGTACCCGGTGGGCAACGGCCCGTCCCACAGCGTGGTCAGGTCGCCGGCCTGCGCGTCGCCGCCCTTGAGCGCGAACCGCGTGGTCCCGTTGTTCTTCAGCACCGCCGTGACGAAGTCGCCGGTGAAGGCGCGCTGGTTCGGGTTCCACGACTGGCTGCCGCCGGGGAAGAGGCCCCATTCGAGGTCCGCCTGGACCCAGGGGCCGGTGCCGGAGCACCCGCCGAACCAGCACTGCGTGCTGAAGTTGATGGCGTCCATCGCCCCGGCCGCGTCGGCCTTCCTGGTCGTCTCGCTGTTGCCGTAGTCGAAGCAGCACCCGTTGTTGACGTGCTTGCCGCTGGTGACCATGTACATGCCTTCCGGCGCGGCCCCGGTCGGGACGCCCGTCAGGTGGCCGTCGCGCCAGTAGCTGTTGCCGGGGTTGATGTAGAGCGAGTACGCCTTGCCACCGCCGACCGCCAGCGACTCGGACGTCGCGAGCGCGGGCCTGCTCTGGGGCGACCCGGGGACCACCGACGACCCCTGGTACCACAGGTCGTTGCCCCGGCCGGACTGGTCGCGGACCACGGTGACGACGCAGGTGGTGCCGGCGCAGAACGAGTCCTGGGCCGCCGCGTCGGCGGTACCGCCCGCGGTCAGCACGCCGACGTCCCTCGTCGCGTTGTCCGACGAACGCCTGACCTGGTAGAGGTTCCCGCCGTACGAGCCGTAGAGCGCTCGCGTCGTGCTGTGCGCGGCCACGCAGGGCGTGCCGCCGGCGGCGTAGATGTCGCACGGTCCCGTGCCGGCCGCCGACGCGGTCACCGGCGCGGGCCACGTCGTCAACGCCGCGGGCAGCAGGGCGAGCGCCACCGCGGCACGCGCGCGCACCGCCCCCGACGAGCGCCACCAACGCTTCACGGCACCCGTTGAGGGGGCAGGCGAAGACTGCATCGTCACTCCTACGTCGATGTGGGAGGGCGGGGACGGGCGGCGGCGGTCGCACGCGGGCGGGCCGCGGGCGGGGCGGAGGGCTCGGCGGCGGGGTTCGACCCGCGTCGACCGCGACCGACGCTAGGCGCTAAAACACCGCTAAAGCAACGCTTCCGGCGTCCGTTCCTTGCTAGCCTGCCGCCGCACACCTGCGCCGCACGGGGGTCCGATGCCACCGACCGACACGATCCGGATCGACGCGCACCACCACCTCTGGCGGCTCCCGCCGGGCGGGCGGGCCCGCCCGGGGCCGAGCCCGCGCGGGCACGACTGGCTGAACGGCGCGGACCTCGCCCCGATCCGCCGCGACTTCACCCTCGACGACCTGTCGCCCGCCGCCTCGGCGTCGGGGATCGACCGGACGGTCCTCGTCCAGGTCGTCCCGGAGGTCGAGGAGACCGCGGACTTCCTGTCGCTGGCGGCCGACGAGGGCCGGGGGCTGGTGGCGGGCGTCGTCGGCTGGGTCGACCTCACCGACCCGGGCGTCGGTGACGTGCTCGCCGCACTGCGCGCGGGCCCCGGCGGCGAGCTGCTCGTCGGCGTGCGGCACCTGGTGCAGGGCGAGCCGGACCCCCGGTGGCTGGCCCGGCCCGACGTCCGGCGCGGGCTGCGCGCGGTCGCGGAGGCGGGGCTGGCCTACGACCTGCTCACCCTCGTCCACCAGCTGCCCGCGGCGATCGAGACCGTGCGCGCGCTGCCCGGGGCGACGTTCGTCCTGGACCACCTGTCGAAGCCCCCGATCGCCTCCGGCGACCTCGAACCGTGGGCGTCCCACCTCCGCGCGCTGGCCGCCGAGCCGAACGTCACCTGCAAGTTGTCGGGCATGGTCACCGAGGCCGACCGGACCGGGTGGAGCGCGGCGGACCTGCGCCCGTACGCCGACGTGGTGCTGGACGCGTTCGGCCCGTCGCGGGTGCTGTTCGGCTCCGACTGGCCGGTCTGCCTGCTCGCGGGCTCCTACCGGGAGGTCGTCGCGGCGGCCGAGGAGCTGACCGGGAAGCTGACCGCCGCCGAGCGCGGCGAGGTGTTCGGCGGCACGGCCGCGCGGGTCTACCGGCTGCCGGCGGAACGGCGGTGAGGACGCGCCGGGCACCGTCCTGATCGGAAACTCCGCGATTGGGCCGGTCGAGTGATTTGTCGTCACTCGACCGGCGCGGCCCCTCACCCGTCGTGCGTGCGCCCGGCAGCGGTCCTAGTTTCGTCCCAGCGATCATCGGCACGACCGGAACGAGGACCGTGCGCGACAACACCCGGCTCCCCGGCGCACCCGACCGCGCCCCGACCGGCGACCCGGCGGTGGCACGTGCCGTGCGGGCCCACTTCGACCGCTCGCCCCTGGGGTTCGCCGTCGTCGACGCCGAGGGCGTCGTGCTGGAGGCGAACGCGGCGCTGCGCGAGCTGACCGGCCGGCCGGCGGGCGCCCTGACCGGCACCCGCCTGGATTTGCTGTTCGCCACCGACACCGACCTGCGCGCGGACCACCTGCACACCGACGCCCGCGTGCTGCGGCCGGACGGCGACAGCACCACGGCGGTGCTCGACGTGGCGCCGCTGTCCGCCGGCCTGCGGACCGTGGTGGTCGTCGACACCGAGGAGACCGCGGCGCTGCGCACGGCCCTGATCCGGCAGAGCCTCAACGACGTCGTCACCGGCCTGCCCAACCGCGCCCAGTTCCTGCGGTGGCTGGACCGCTGCCCCGACGTGGTCGGCCTGGCGCACCTCGACGTCGACGGTTTCCACGTGGTCAACGAGGCGCTCGGCCACGACGCGGGCGACCGCCTGCTGAAGTCCCTGGCCGCCCGCCTGTCCCGGGTCTGCGCACCGCACGGCCGCGTCGCCCGCACCGGTCACGACGAGTTCACCGTCGTGGTCGAGAACCCGGTGAACGCCCTGGCGCTGATCGAGCTCGTCGAGGAGGTGGAGGTGGCGCTCGCCGAACCGCTCTACCTCGACGGCGTGGGCGTGGGCGTGACGGTCAGCGCAGGCATCAGCGTCCAGCGCACCCGCGGTCGCACCGCCGCGGACCTGATGCGCACCGCCGAGGTGGCGGCCCGCTGGAGCCGGGAGGACGGCCGCGCCCGCTGGACGCTGCACGACCCGCAGCGCGACGTCCTCGAACGCCGGCGCCTCACCCTGGCCTCGTCGGTCGCCGGCGCCCTGGAGGACGGCGAGATCGACACCCGCTTCACCCCGCTGCACTCGCTGGTGGACCGGCACGTGGTCGCCCTGGAGGCGTCCCTGCGCTGGGACCGGCCCGGGCACGGTCCGACCGACGTCCCCCCGGACCTCGCCGAGCCCACCGGCAACGCCGTCCGCCTGGGCCGCAAGGTCCTGGCCGACGCCTGCGCGCACGCGGGCCGGTGGCGGGCGGAGTTCGGCGACCGCACGCCCCCGGTGGTGGTGCACCTCACCGCCCACCAGTGCCGCGAACCCGAGCTGGTCGCGGTCGTGCGCCGCCACCTCGCCGACGCCGACCTGCCCGCCGACCGGTTGCGCCTGGTCGTCGAGGACGACGTGCTGGTGTCCCTGACCCCCGACCAGGTCGAGGAACTGGACATCCTGGCCTCCTCGGGCGTGTCGGTGCTGCGCGAGCAGCGGGGAGGCGGCCGGTTCGACGCCTTCGGCGACACCGGCGTGCCCATCAGCGGTCACGAGCTGGACGGCACGGTGGTCCGCGGCCTGGACGACACCGCCGAACCGCTCGTCCGCTCCGCCGTGGTCGGCATGCTGTCCTGGGCGGTGCGCAACCTCGACGGCGACCTGTACGCCCAGGACGTCCGCACCGAGGCCGAGGCCCGCGAACTGACCCGCCTGGGCATCACCGCGGCGCAGGGCCCCTACTTCGGTCCCCCGCTCACCCCCGACGCCGTGCGCGACCTCCTCCGCACGAGCAGCGTCACGACGAGCTCCCGGTGAGCCGCGGTCGTCGGTAACATCGACCGCGCGGTCTGGGGAGGCCGCACGGTCTGGGGGATCGCATGACGCACCACATCGCTCTGCTCCGCTATTCCCGGCAGCCGCTCGACGCCCCGTCGGCGGTCATGCGGGTCGACGGCGACCGCGAGGAGGTCTTCGACGTCGGACAGGGCTGGGTGCGCGCCGACCCGAGGTACCGCGAGTGGTTCCTGAGCGCGCGGATCTCCGAGGCCGAGGCGGAGCGCCTGGTGGTGGGCATCGGCCCACCGCCGCCCCTGGACGAGGAGCACGACCCGCGCAACACCGAGCGGCGCGCGCTGGCCATCGAGGGCTACGGCGACCCCTACCTCTACTTCGCGGTCGAGACCGAGGAGCACCCGTTCGACGACCCGCTCACCGTGGTGCAGGAGAACCTGGCCGGTGAGCGGGAGGTGCTGTCGTTCACCCGCGACCTCGCCTGGCGGCGGTGCCCGGTCGAGGGCAGGCTCGTCAGCATCACCAAGGAGGACGTCGAACGGTTCAAGGACGTCCAGGCGCGGCGCGTGTTCGGCGACGTCCGGGTCCGCCACTTCGCCGTGGTGAACCACGTGCGTCCCGACCTCGACGACCCTTACCTCCTCCTCCGGGAGTGGGTCGACGACGTCGACCAGTACGGCAGCCACTTCTGCGAGCGCTACGACGAGAACCGCGAATGGGTCCGCGCCGGTTACGGGGCCCGCCACGGCAGGGCCGTCACCGGGGAGGCGCTCGACCACCTGCTCACCTCCTGGACGCCGCACCCGGCAGGGGTCGAGAGCAGGCACTTCGCGTTCCTCGACGACACCGGCGAACCGTTGCGCGTCGCGCGCGTGACGGCTGACGAGCACGGTTGCACCACCGAGAAGTCGTTCGTGACCTACTGGCGCGAGCCGTCGTACGGGGAGAACTGCGTCCTGGAGGGCGCGGGCACGCGGGTGGACGTCGACGAGGCGAGGGCCGCGGAGTTCGTGGAGGTGCTGGAGCACCTCGACCGCGGCCCCGAGGACGGTCGGTTCCTGTACTGGGAGTGCCTGAAGCCGATGTTCCTCGGTCTCCGGCACACCACGGTGAAGCGGTTCGCGCGCACCTGGGGCGGCGACGACGGCCTGCTGCACGCGGAGTGGTTCTTCGAGCGCGAGGACCTGTGGTACCTGAGCCAGGAGCCCGGCGAGGTGCGGGAGATGGAGCACCGCCCGGTCGTCCCCGCGGAAACGGAGGAACTGCGGCGGTCGTCGCTCGACCGCCGCAGCCGGAACTGACCCCTGTCGGCCGGCGCGGGTCACGGCAGCCGGCCCGCCCACGGCGGGCGCCTTCCCCGCCGGGGCACCAGGCGTGCCAGGCGGTGCTGCTCGGCGGCGCGCTCGGCGTCCCGCCGGTGCTGGTCGACGATCATCCTGGCGGTGGTGTGGTGCACGTGCTCCCCCTTCGTCGCGGTGGTTCGGGGGCAACGGTGCGGGCCGGGTGTCCAGGTGGCGCCTAATCGCCGTTGAACCCGCTGCTCAAGTGCGGTATGAGGGGGTGTCATGGGGGTGGAGTTCCGCTTGTTCGGCGGTGTCGGGGCGTGGGTGGACGGCACGCGCCTGGACCTGGGGCACGCGCGGCAGCGCGGCGTGCTGGCCGCGCTGCTGGTCGACGTGAACCGGCCCGTACCGCCCGACCGGCTGGTCGAGCGGGTGTGGGGCGGTCGGCCGCCCCTGCGGGCCGGGGGCGTGCTGCGGACCTACCTGTCCCGGTTGCGCAAGGTGCTCGGCACCACCGCGGCGCTCTCCCACCGCGACGGCGGCTACGTGCTCGACGCCGACCCCGACGACGTCGACCTGCACCGCTTCCGGCGCCTGGTGGCGCGGGCGCGGGGGCTGGACGACGGGCCCGCGCTCCGGGCGCTCGACAGCGCGCTGGCGCTGTGCCGGTCCGACGTGCTCGCCGGGCTGGACACGCCGTGGGCCGACGAGGTGCGGTTGGCGCTGGGGGCCGAGCAGGCCGCCGCCGCGGCCCACCGGACCGACCTGGCCCTGCGGCTGGGGCAGCACGCCGACCTGCTGGCCGACCTGCGCGTGCGCGCCGCCGCGGACCCGCTGGACGAACGCCTGGCCGGGCAGCTCGTGCTGGCCCTGCACCGGGCCGGGCGGACCGCCGAGGCGTTGGGCCACTACCAGCGGACCCGGGAGGTGCTGGTCGAGCAGCTCGGCGTCGAGCCCGGCCCGGAGCTGAGGCGGCTGCACCACGACGTCCTCGACCCGGACACCGCACCGCCGGCCACGCCGACCGCGCGGGCACCCCGCCGACCGCCCGCGTCACCGCCGTTCTTCACCGGCCGCGACCGCGAACTGGCCGCCCTGGACCTGCTGCTCGGCCACGACGGCGGGCACACGCCGATCGCCGTGCTCACCGGCGGTGGCGGCGTGGGCAAGACCTGGCTGGCGCTGCGGTGGGCGCACCTGCGCCACGACCGGTTCCCGGACGGCCACCTGCACGTGGACCTCCGCGGGTTCGACCCGGTCGCCGACCCCCTCGCACCCGACGTCGTGGTGCGGGGCTTCCTCACCGCGCTCGGCGTCCGACCGGACGCGGTGCCCGCCGAACCGGACGCGCAGTCGGCCCTGTACCGCGAGCTGACCGCCGACCTGCGCTCGCTGGTCGTGCTGGACAACGCCCGCGACACCGCCCAGGTGACGCCGCTGCTGCCCGGCGGCACGTCGTGCGCGGTCGTGGTCACCAGCAGGCACCGGCTCACCGGCCTGGTCGCCACGCACGGCGCCACGCCCGTGCCGGTGGACGTGCTGGACGACGCGCAGGCCGCGCGGCTGCTGTCGCGGCACCTGGGACCGGACCGCGCGAGCGCCGAGCCGGAGGCCGCCGCCGGGCTCGTGCGGCACTGCGCGGGGCTGCCGCTGGCGCTGGGCATCCTCGCGGCGCGCGCCAAGTCCCAGCCGGACGTGCCGCTCGCGGCGCTCTGGCAGGAGGTGCGGGACGACTCGGCCAGGCTCGACGCGCTCGACACCGGGGAGCTGCCGACGAACCTGCGCGCCGCGTTCACCACCTCGGTCCGCGTCCTGAGCACCGGCGCGGCCGAGCTGTTCGGGCTGCTGGGCCTGGTGCCGAGCCCGGACCTCGGCGTCACCGGGGCGGCGGCCCTGGCCGGCGTCACGGTCGTGCGGGCGCGCCGGGCGTTGCGGGAGCTGGAGGAGGCGCACCTGGTGCACCAGCGGGTGCCCGGCCGCTACCGGATGCACGACCTGGTCCGCCTGCACGCCGGCGAGCTGCCCGGCGACGAGGGCGCCGCCGCGCTGGAGAGGCTGTTCGACCACTGCTGCTGCTTCGCGTCCGCGGCGGCGGACGTCTTCACCCCCGGCGAACCGCACCGCCGCCCGCCGCGCCCGCCCCTGGTCGGTCCCGAGGTCGACTTCCCGTCGCACCGGAACGCGATCCAGTGGCTCGCCGAGGAGCGGGCCACCCTCGTGGCCGCGGCGGTGCGCGGTGCGCCGCGGCACACCGCGCACCTGTCCAGGGCGCTGGCGCGCTACCTGGACGCCACCGCCCTGTTCCACGACGCGCTCGCCCTGCACACCGCCGCCGTCGCCGCGACCGGCGGCGAGGACGGCTTCGCGCTGTGCAACCTGGGGTCGGTTCTGTCGCGGCTGGGGCGGGCGGACGAGGCGTTCGGCCACTTCGAGCGGGGCCTGCGGCACGCCGAGGCCACCGGCGACCTCGCGCTGGAGAACTTCGCCTGCACGCTGCTCGGCATCGCCCGGGGCGACAGCGGGGCCGTGGAGGAGTCCGTCCGCCACCACGAGCGCGCGCTGCGCGCGGCACGGCGGGGCGGGTACCGCCACAGCGAGGGCATCGCCCTGCTCAACCTGGGCGCCGTGCACACCGAGCAGGGGGAGCACGGCCGGGCGCGCACCGAACTGGAGGAGGCGCTGGCCATCTCCCAGGAGGTGGCCGATCCCGGTCTGTGCACCGTGGTGCTGAGCGCTCTCGGCACCCTGCACGAACGCCTCGACGACCCCCGCCGGGCCCGCGAGTACCACCACCGCGCGCTGGAGCGCGTCGAGGGCGGAGTCCTGCGCACCATCAGGCTGGGCGTGCTCATCGAGGCCGCCGCCGCCCACCGCACCGACGACCCGGCCACGGCCCTGGAGCACTACCGCCGGGCGCTGGACCTGGCCGACCGCACCGGCTACCGGGCGGAGGAGGTCCGCGCCCACGAGGGACTGGCGGAAACCCTCACCGCCCTCGGCCGCGCGGACGAGGCCGAACGGCACGCCGAGCGGGCACGTGCCCTGCGCTCCGCACAACCCTGACCGCGGCGAAACCACTACGCGGTGTTAGCGCTAACGAGACCGCGTTACCCGTTCCGTGGTCTTGTCGGTGGCGGAAAGCGTGCGCTACCGTGCCCTGGGAACGCTCCCAGTCGTACTGACCCGGCATCTGGCGTCGAGCACCACCCCCTGCCCGCAAGGAGGCGGAGCATGGCTGTACTTGCGCACCAAGAGCCCGAGTCGTCCCCGCGCCGCTTGAGACCCGCCTCGCCCACTCGGTGACCGCCGGTCCGCACACCGGGGAACCCACCCGATCGGCCATTTCGGCACGCGTTGCCCGCGAGCGCCGCCACCTCGTGCCGGGCTGATTTTTGTTAGCGGTAACAACGCGAATGTCCTGTGCATTCCGCGAGAGGAGCACCATGCGAAAAGCCCCCGCGACCAGGGAGAGCACCGTGCCCCGCAGGCGACTCGGAGCGGTGTTCGCGGTGGTGCTGTCGGCTCTCGGCGTCGTGCTCCCGGCGCCCGCCGTCGGGTCGGCCGCCACCGTGGACACCACCGCCTCCTACGTGCTGGTCAACCGCAACAGCGGCAAGGCGCTCGACGTGTACGGGCGCGCCACGAACGACGGCGCCCGGATCTCGCAGTACGCCCGCAACGACGGGGCGTGGCAGCAGTGGCGGTTCGTCGACTCCGGCGGCGGCTACTACCGGCTGAGGTCGCGCCACAGCGGCAAGGTGCTGGACTTCCCGTCCACCGCGGACCGCACCGGCCTGGTGCAGAACGCCGACGCCGACCGCACCGGCCAGCAGTTCCGCCTCGCCGACTCCGACAACGGCCACGTGCGCCTGCTCAACCGGGCCAGCGGCAAGGCCGTCGACGTGCTCGGTTCCTCCACTTCGGACGGGGCGCGGGTCGTGCAGCAGCCCGACAGCGGCACCGCCGGTCAGCAGTGGCGGCTGGTCCGGCTCGGTGCCGACACCACGCCGCCGACCGCGCCGACCGACCCCCGCACCTCGAACCTGACCTGTGCCGGGGTGACGTTGTCGTGGTCCGCCTCCACCGACGACGTCGGGGTGGCGTTCTACGACGTCTACCACGACGGGCAGCTGATGACCTCGGTGCCGGGCACGGCGCTGTCCGCCGACCTGACCGTCGTGCCGGGGGCCACCTGGGGGCTGTACGTCAACGCGCGCGACGCGGCGGGCAACGTCTCGCAGGCCAGCGCCACGGTCACCATCACCGTGCCGCAGTGCCAGGCCGACACCGAACCGCCCTCCACCCCCACCGGCGTGACGGCGACCGCGTCGGGCACCACGGTCGTGGTGCGCTGGGCACCGGCGACCGACGACATCGGCGTCACCGGCTACGAGGTCCTGCGCGACGGCGCCCAGGTCGGTTCGACCACCGGCGCGACGGCGACCTCGTTCAGCGACAGCGGCCTGGCCGCGAACACCCGCTACGAGTACCGGGTGCGGGCGCGCGACGCGCAGGACAACCGCTCGGCGCCGAGCACGCCGGTCGCGGTCACCACGGGTGCCGCCTGCGCCACCGCGCTGTGCTCGATCACCAGGGTCACCACGGACACCGACCTGCCGTGGGGCCTGACCACCCTGCCCGACGGGCAGGTGCTCTACGGCCGCCGCGACGCCTTCGACCTCGTCCGCCTCGACCCCGCGACCGGCGCGAAGACCAGCATCGGGCGCGTGCCGGGCGTGGCGGGCACCGACGGCGAGGGCGGGGTGCTGGGCATCGCCGTGGCGGCCGACTTCGCGGCCGACCCGTGGGTGTACGTCATGCACACCAGCACGACCGACAACCGGGTGGTGCGCATCCGCTACACCGGGGGCGCGCTCACGGGCTCCCCGCAGGTGCTGCTCACCGGCATCCCGCGCAACAAGTACCACAACGGCGGCCGGCTGCGCTTCGGTCCGGACGGGACGCTCTACGTCGCCACCGGCGACGGCCAGAACGGCACGTGGGCCCAGGACCTCGACAACCTCGCCGGCAAGGTGCTGCGCATCAACCGCGACGGCACGGTCCCCGCGGACAACCCGTTCGGCACGCCGGTGTGGAGCTACGGCCACCGCAACCCCCAGGGCCTCGCCTTCGACTCGCGGGGCAGGCTGTGGGAGCAGGAGTTCGGCAACTCCGTCATGGACGAGACCAACCTGATCGTCCGGGGCGGCAACTACGGCTGGCCCGCCTGCGAGGGCACCACCGGCAGCTGCGGCGAACCCGGTTTCGTCGCGCCCGAGCGCACCTACCCCGTCGCCGAGGGCTCGTGCAGCGGGATCGCCGTGGTGCGCGACGCCCTGTACCTGGCCTGCCTGCGCGGCGCGCGGCTGTACCGGGCCGAGATCACCGACGAGGGCCTGACGGACGTCCAGCAGTACCTCAACGGCACCTACGGGCGGCTGCGCACGGTGGAGCCGTCCGCCGACGGCGGCTTGTGGCTGACCACCAGCACCCGGGGTGACAAGGACAGCGTCGCGAACAACAGCAACGAGAGCATCCTCAAGGTC
>NZ_JBPKJK010000204.1:0-14114 GCF_051756985.1 Saccharothrix sabaoui | reverse complement strand
CGTGCGCAGCGCCGGGCGGCCGTCCACCTCGCTGTCCGGGTTCGGCGCGACGCCGCCGGCCGCGACGCGGTCCAGGGTGGCCAGGCCCGCCTCGGTGACCCGGCCGAAGACGGTGTAGTTCGGCCGCAGCACCGAGTCGGCGGTGACCAGGAAGAACTGGCTGCCGTTGGTGTCCGGGCCCGCGTTGGCCATCGCGAGCACGCCGCGCGGGTAGGTGCGGCGCTCACCGGTCGGGTCGTTCGGCGCGGGCGGCAGCGTGGTGGGCAGCTCGTCCTCGTAGCGGTAGCCCGGGCCGCCCTCGCCGGTACCGGACGGGTCGCCGCACTGGAGCACCTTCAGCGTCGGGTAGGCGGTCAGCCGGTGGCACGTCGTGCGGTCGTAGAAGTCGTGCCGCACCAGGTGCAGGAAGCTCTGCACGGTGCACGGGGCCTGCGCCGGGTCGAGCACCAGCGGCACCGGGCCCTGGTTCGTCGCGAGCAGCACGACGGGCCGGCCGCGGTCGGGGGTGCGGCGCGGGTCCGGCGGCAGGGGCACCGGGCGCGCGGCCGGCTCGTCCGGGGTCGCCGTGTAGCCGCACGGGCCGGGCGTGGTGCCGGGCGCCGTGCCCGGCGGCGAGGCCGCGGCCGTGCCGCCGGTGAGGAGGGTGCCGAGCAGGAGCGCTGCCGCCAGGGGAGTCTTCACGGGACCCAGGTCTAGCGCAGCGGGCGGGCGGCTACCAGGGCCGGTCGGCGGGTCCCAGGGACGCCGCGAAGGAGCTGAGCGACTCGCGGTCCGGCTGGGCGGTCTTCGTGATCAGGCTCGCCACGTGCTTCTCCACCGTGCGCGGCGAGATGTGCAGCCTGGTCGCGATGGCCTTGTTGCCCAGCCGGCCCGCCAGCAGTTCGAGCACCTCGAACTCGCGCACCGTCACGCCCACCGCGCGCAGCACCGGCGGCACCCGGTCGGTGCCGGTGCGGCGCTGCGGCACCGAGGCGCCCACCTGCCGCAGCAGCCCCCGGCAGGCGCTGGCCACCGCCGCCTGACCCGCCTGGTGGAAGTACTCCTCGGCCGTCCGCAGCCACGACACCGGCTCGCCCCAGCCGTCGGCCACCGCGCCCTCGGCGACCAGGCGCAGGCCCAGGTGCCGGGCCAGCGGGAACACCGACGACGCCTCCCGGGCCGCGCGCACCGCCTGCGCCGCCTCCGCCTCGCGCCCCGCCCGGCCCAGCAGCACGGCCAGCGCGAACTGCGCGAACACCCGGTTCCACCGCATCGAGGCCGCGGCCGACCGGGTCACCGCGCGGTACCCGTCCAGGTCCAGCTCACCGGACAGCGCGTCCAGCAGCAGCCGCACGCCGTGCCGGCCCGACAGGTGGTACACGGTCGGCGTCTCCGCCTCGTGCGCGATCGCCCGCGCCAGGTCCTGCCCGGCCGTCGCGCGGTCCTCCTCCAGCAGCGCGCACAGCGCCCGCGCCAGCCCGAAGCACAGCGGGCGCTCCTGCGAGCCGATCCCGCCCAGCCGGTCGAACGCCTCGATCGCGGCGTCCATCTCGGCCCGCCTGCCCCGGTGCGCCGCCGCGGTCGCCTGCGCCATCAGCACGTACAGCGTCAGGTGGTCGAGCCGGAGCCGCCGGGTGTCCGCGGCGGTCCTCCCCAGCCGGTCGGACGCCTCCTCGTACCGCCCGCGCAGCACGGTGTCCAGCCCGAGGATCGCGTCCACGTTGTACGCCGCGCTGATCGCGCCGACCCGCAGCGACTCCTCGCGCGCCCCGACCAGCCCGGCCGACGACCCGTCCGCCAGCCACTCCAGCCCGGCCTGCCGGATCAGCGCGTGCACCCGCTGGATGGTCAGCCCGTGCTCCTCGGCCAGCTGTTGCGCGCGGCGGAAGCACTCGGCGGCCTCGCCCAGGTCCCGCTCCCGCGCCAGCACGCCCAGCAGCTGCCACGTCTCGCAGCCCACCGCGGGCAGCGGCACGCGCTTGGCCGCGTCGGCGGCGCGGCGGGCCAGGAACTCGGCCGACGCCATCCGGTCCGGCACGTCCAGGTACAGCACCAGGAGGGCCTCCACGGCGTCGAGCAGCGCGGTGTGCTCGTCGTCGGCGTCCGACCCCAGCAGCGCCCGCGCGGCGGCCACGTGCGTGCTGCTGTCGGTCCACCGGCCCGCGGTGTTGGCGACCTGCGCGAGCTTGGTGTGCAGCTCGGCCCGCCGCACCCGGCCCAGCCCGGCGGCGCTCAGCTCGTTCAGGGCGTCCACCAGCGCGAACGCCCGCTCGAACTGGCCCGCCTCGCCGAGCGCGGGCAGCAGCGAGTCGAGCACGTCGGCGCGGATCTCCACGTCCACCTGGCTGGCGAGCAGCCGGTGCGCGTGGTCCAGCAGTCGCACCGCCGACCCGGCCGCCCCGTCGGCCAGCGCCCGCCGGCCCGCCTCGGCCAGCAGCACGCCCGCCTCCGCCGTCTGCCCCGCGTCCAGGCGCAGCGACGCCACGAGCGGGCACCACTCGCCGGGCAGGCCCGGGTGCAGCTCCTCGACGGCGTCCGCGGTGCGGCGGCACAGCTCGGCCCGCTGCGGCGGCGGCAGCTGCGCGAGCAGCGCCTCGGCGGTCAGCGGGTGCCGGAACGCGTACCAGTCGGGCACCGGCTCGTCCGGCGTCACGAGCTGCGCGGCCACGCCCGCGTGCAGGTGGGGCAGCAGCTGCCGGTCGTCCAGCCCGGTCACCCGCCGCAGCACCGGCAGCGGGAAGCGGTGCCCCAGCACGGCGGCGGCGGACAGCAGCTCGCGGCCCTGCGGCCCCAGCCGGTCGGTGCGGTGCGCGATCGAGCGGACCAGCGCGGACGGCACGCCGATGCGCAGCTCGCCCAGCACCTGCCAGCCGGCCGGGCCGCGCACCAGCAGCCCGCCGCCGACCAGGCCGTGCAGCATCTCCTCGACCACGAACGGGTTCCCCGCGCTGTCCGCCCACAGCCGTTCGACGACCTCGGCGGGCACCTCGTGGTCCTCGGCCTCCAGGCACAGCGCCGCCACCCGGCGCACCTGCGGTTCGGTCAACCGGCGCAGCTCCAGCAGCACGCCGGCCTCCCGCTGCGCGGCCAGCCGGACCACGTCGAGCGTCGGTCCGGGGTCGGCGCGGGTGGTGACCACCAGCGCGGCGGGCACCTGGTCGAGGTTGTCCACCAGGTAGTCCACGACGGCCAGCGTCTCGGCGTCCGCGTCGTGCAGGTCCTCCAGCACCACCAGGCACGGCCGGGTCCGGCCGACCAGGGCCAGCAGCCGCAGCACGGCCTCGGCGAGCACCACCACGGAGTGCGCCGGCCGCTGCTCCTCCCCGCCCCACTCGGGCACCAGCCGGCCGAGCGCCGGCTGGTAGGGGCCGAGTTCGCGCAGGTCCGGGCCGTCGCCCGCGCGCAGCAGAGACATCAGCGCCTCGGCCAGCGGCCGGAACGGGACGATCGGCCCGATCGTGCTGCCGCGCCCGCGCAGCACCCGCATCCCGCGGTCGAACGCGGCACCGGCGGCGTAGCGCGCCAGCCGGGTCTTGCCGATGCCCGGCTCCCCGACGAGGAACACGGCGTGGCCGCGGTGGGCGCCGGCGTCGGCCAGCACCCGTTCGAGCAGGCGGAGTTCTTCGTCGCGGCCGACGACGACCGGCGCGCGGGTGTGCATGTCCCGACCTTAGTCAAGCCGAACGACCGCACGCCAAACTGCCCGCACCCCCAGTGTGGGCGGGCAGTCCGGCGTGCCGGCGCGGCCTAGCCGGTCAGCAGGGCATCCCGGGCGCGCTCACGGTGAACGAGCCCGAGGTCACGGCGATCGCCGAGCAGGCGCCCACGGCCAGCGTCAGGCCGGCCAGGGCGCGGGCGCGCCCACCCGCCCTGGTCCGGCGGGACAGCGCCATCTCGCCGGCGGGGTGCTCGTCGCCCTGGTCCTCGTTCCAGGCCGTGCCCTCGGCGTGGTCGGCGTTGCTCATGGGTGGTTCTCCTTGTGGGGATGGGTGTTCTGCGAGGGGGCGAGCAGGAGCACGGACGGCACCTGCTCGGGGAAACCGAGGCGGAGCAGGCCGTAGCCGATCCCGGACAAACCGGTGAGCAGCCCGGCCGACGGCACACCGCCCGGCGTCCCGCACCGCGGCCCATACTGCTCCAGGGCGCCGAGGACCAGACCGGCGCGTCGGGTCCGCATCGCCGCGGCCAGGTCGTGGCCCTGCTCGGCGAGCACCGTCAGCGACTCGATCACGCCCAGCTCGCCGTGGCACAGGCTCAGGTCGCGCAGGGGCTCGTGCACCGCCAGGGCGTTCAGGCAGCGGTCGAGGTGCAGGGTGTGCGTGTCGACGGGCTGGCCGGGGTGCGCGGCGTGCGCGAGCACCGCGCCGGACAGGCCCGAGCACCAGCTGTGGTCGGCCTCGGTCACGTCGAACAGCCGCTGGCGCAGCGCGTGGTCGGCGCGCAGGCTCGCCCGCCCGGCCACGCCGCAGCGCTGGTCGCCGGTGGCCCGCGCGTACCGCAGCAGCGCCCAGCCGACCCCGGCCCGGCCGCGGGCGAAGCCGTCGCCGCCGGGCGCCGCGGCGAGCAGCCGGTCGGCGTAGGCGCGGGCCAGCGGCACCGCCTCCGCGAGACCGCTCTCCGCCCGCACGGACAGCATCGCGGCCAACCCGCCCGCCCAGCCCTCGACCAGGTTCGCCGGGTCCTCGCCGATGCGCTCGGCGGTCGCCGCCGCGACCAGCGCGGTGCGCACCCAGTCGGTGATGGCCGGGTCGTCGAGGAGGTTCGCGAGCCGCGCCAGGGCGTAGCAGACGCCGCCCAGGCCGTGCATCCCGCCGCTGCCGACGGCGACGGCCAGCTCGGCGTCCTCGGCGAACGCGGACAGCAGCCCGGGGACCGGGACGAGCGCGTCGCGGGCGAACTCGGTGTAGCGCGACGCGCCGGTCAGCCGGCCCAGCTGGGCCAGGAACAGGGCGACGCCGGTGTAGCCGTTGGACAGTCCCGCGCCCATGGCGGACACCGCCCAGTGCCGGTCGTCCACCAGCTCCAGGCCCACCCAGTTGACCCGGCCCTCGGCGGCGGCGGCCTGCGCCAGCACCTGGTCGGCGATGCCGCACGCGGCCACCAGCAGCCGCTGCGGGTCGGGGACGCCCGGCTCGACCGGCGCGGGCAGGCCCGGCCCGGTGCGGTGCTCCACGGGCAGCGGCCGACTGGCCAGGGCGGCGCTGATCAGCCACTGCTGCTCGTGCCGGTCCACCTCGTCCAGCGCCGCGACCTTCGCCGCGGCGGCGTCCAGGGCGGACCCCGGCAGCAGGCCGGGCAGCCGCTGCCCGGTCGAGGTCCACACGTCGCGGCTGCCCGGCCGGGTCGTGAACAGCGGCACGTCGCCCGCCCACAGGTCCGACACCTCGTGCGGCACGAGGGCGCGCAGCACGCCCAGGTCGGCGGAGTCGTCCCACAGCAGGTCGAGCGCCTCGTCGCGGGCGTCGGCGCCGCGCAGCGCGTCGGGGTGGGTCGACTCGTCCAGCAGCGTCGCGTACAGCTGGGTCATCCGCGGCACGAACCGCACCGGCAGGTCGGCGAACCGGGCCAGCAGGCCCCCGTCGCCGAGCAGTTCCGCGCGGTGGTCGCCGAGCGCGTCGTAGCCGACCCGGAACCCGGCCAGCAGCGCGCCCCGGTAGTCGGCGGGCTCGGCGTCGGCGCCGTCCACCACGGGCCGGTTGTGCGCGGTCGGCGCGGCACCCGGCCTGCGGACCAGGCGCATCCGGTCGGTGCCCGGGTTCAGCCAGGCCACGCCGTCCGCCGCGTACCGCTCCCGGTCGCCGCCCGTGCCGCCGACGTCCAGCGCGCCGTGCTCGCCGAGCAGCACGCTGGGCAGCACGGCCGTGCGGTGCACCGAGCGGGTCAGCGCCCGCACCGCCGGGTCCGCGGACACGTCGGGGGTCGGGTGGAACAGCGTCTCGACGTCCACCAGCACCGGCTGGTCGCCCGCCGCGACCAGGTTCTCGTAGTGCATGTCGGTGCCGTCCACGGCGTACAGCAGGGCGATCAGCGCGCCCAGCCGGTGGTAGAACCGCCCGACCCCGGTCACGTCGGCGCACGGCCCGTGCTCGACGAACTTCAGCCAGCCGTGCGTGGGCCGGGGCAGCGCGCGGGGCAGCCGCAGCCCCAGGTCGGTGTGCCCGTCGAACCACGCGAGCAGGTCGCCGAACGCGACGTGCAGCGCGACCGGCCGCGGCTTGTAGACGACCCGGCGGCCGTCGGCGAACGTCAGCACGGCCACCGAGCGGCCCCGCGCGTGCAGGTCGCCCCGACCGGTGTCGACGTGCGCGACGGGGCCGGGGTCGCGGCCGTCGAGCAGGGTGCGGACGACGTCGCGGCGGTCCCGGGCGAACCGGTCGAGCAGCTCGACGTGCGCCTCCACCGCGTGCAGGCACGCCTGGCCGAGCAGCCGGGCCAGCACCGGGTACTTGGCGAACAGGGCGCGCAGGTCGACGTTGCGCACGAAGTCGGCGAACCGGGCCTGCGGGGTGTCGCCGGACAGCCGCCCGGCGAGCCGTTCGAGGTTCAGCTCCAGCACCAGCGCGCGGGCGGCGACCCGGGCGAGCCGCGCGCCCAGGTCGCGGGCGAAGGCGTCGTCGAGCCGCGGGTCGCGGCGGACCGCCTCGCGCACCAGCGGGCGCAGCGCGAACGCGAACGCCTCGTCCCAGCCGCCGCCGGGGAAGTCTGCACGGGCCGCGGTCGCGGTGGCGCGTTCCACGAACGCGGCCCATGAGGGCCGTCCACGGGGGACGACCAGTTCCTGGGTGCTCTCGCGGACGCCGCTGAGCCACCAGGCGGCGGGCCGGTCCACGGCGGAGGAGAACACGCGGACCAAGTTGTCATGCACGAAGCCATCGCACATGGGGGTGCCGCCCCCAGATTCACGGGGTCACCAGGGGGGCGGACCGCACCAATGCGGAAAGGCGTCGTCGCAGGTCACCCGTACCGGGGAGGGGCCCGCCGACCGGCGGGCACGGGGCGTGCCCGGTCCCGTGCGCTGCGCTACCGGGAGCAGTTCTCCGCCTGCTCGCCCGCGTCCACGAACTCGTCGGGCAGCGAGACGACGTCCAGCTTCTCCATGCCCTCGTTCATCACGGCCACCGCCTCCGTCAGGTCCTGCATGACGGAGGAGAACACGTCGGCGGTCAGTTCGGGCGCGCCGTCCACGGTCGACTTCGCGGACACGAACTTGTCCCGCGCCCGGCCCAGCGGCTCGCTGATGACCTCGACGGCGGTGTCGGCGGCGGGCTGCGGGGCGGGCGTCAGCTCGTCCAGGTCGTGCAGCGCGACCTCCAGCACGTCCACCACCCGGCCCAGGGAGTCGGCCAGGCCCTTCTTCAGCTGCGCCGGGTCGCCCTCCGGCTGCGGGAACTGCACGCCGCCCGAGGCGATCATGTAGTTCGCCACACCGCAGTAGTTGTTCATCCACCGGACCAGCTCGGGCCCGGGGGTCGGGGCGGTGGTCGAGGGCTCGGCCACCGGCACCGCCCTGCCCGCCACCGGGGAACCGCACCCGGTCAGACCGACACCCACCAGCGCCACCGCCACCACCCACCGCTTCACAGGGGATTTCTACCCCACGGATCACTCGATGGTGGGACGAAGCAGGACAACCGGTCGACGCCTCGGCACGATTGGCCACCGATGGGCGTCTCACTGGAGTTCTCCGACGGGATCGCGGTGGTCCGGTCGCGTGACCCGCTGGACACCGCGCTGCCCCACCTGCGCGCCCTGGTGCCCGCGGTCGTCACCGCGCGGGCGGTGGTGCTGTTCGTCGGGTGCCGGCTGCGCGCGCCCGACCTCCGGCGGCTCGTGCGCAGCTCGGCGGCGGAGCGCGAGGCGCTCTCCTCCTCCCTGCGCGCGCTGTGCGAGGCGGTCGCCCGGCTGCCCCCGCCGGTCGTGGCGGCCATCGACGGCAGCGCGCTCGGCGAGGCGGCCGACCTCGCGATGGCGTGCGACCACCGCGTGCTGGCCTCGGACGGCGGGTTCGGCCGGGTGAGCGGCTACTGGGCGAGCGGCGACCCGATGGGCGGCGCCCCGGCGGGCGGCGACCCGGCGGGCGGTGGCCCGATGGGCGGTGGCCCGGCGGGCGGCGACGGGGTGGGTGGCGATCTGGTGAGCGCCGGCCGGGTGGGCGCCGGCCGGGTGGGCGCCGGCCGGGTGCTGGTGGCGCGCCGGGTGACCGCCGCCGAGGCGTTGCGCACCGGCCTCGTGGACCGGGTCGTGCCCGCGGGCGCGGTGCTGGGGGCGGCCATCGAACTCGCAAACGAATGCAAACCAGCGCAAGTAAGGCGTAAATCCTGCCGTATAGTTGCTCCATGACGCAACGGCGGTTGGCCGAAGTGGCCGCGAAGGTCGGCGTGAGCGAGGCGACGGTCAGTCGCGTGCTCAACGGCAAGCCCGGCGTGTCCGACGCGACGCGGTCCGCGGTGCTGACCGCCCTTGACGTGCTCGGCTACGAACGACCCACCCAGCTCCGCGGCGAACGGGCCCGCCTGGTCGGCCTCGTGCTGCCGGAGCTCCAGAACCCGATCTTCCCCGCGTTCGCCGACGTGGTCGGCAACGCCCTGGCGCAGCGCGGCTTCACGCCGGTGCTGTGCACCCGCACCGCGGGCGGCGTGACCGAGGCGGACTACCTGGAGCTGCTGTTCGAGCAGCACGTCTCGGGCGTGGTGTTCGCGGGCGGCCAGTACGCGCAGGCCGACGCCTCGCACGAGCACTACCGCCAGATGACGCGGCGCAGGCTGCCCGCCGTGCTGGTCAACGCCGCCATAGAGGACCTGGGCTTCCCGCGCGTGTCGTGCGACGACGCGGTGGCCGTCGAGCAGGCGTTCGGGCACCTGGTCGCGCTCGGGCACACGCGGATCGGCGCGGTGCTCGGCCCGACCGACCACATGCCGTCGCGGCGCAAGCTCACCGCGCTCACCGGGTGCGCGAAGGCCGCGGGCGTGGAGCTGTTCGAGGAGCACGCGATGTTCTCCCTGGAGGGCGGGCAGGCCGCGGCGACCCGGCTGCTCCACCGCGGCGTCACGGCGGTCCTCTGCGCCTCCGACCCGCTGGCCCTGGGCGCGGTGCGCGCGGTGCGCCGCCAGGGGCTGAACGTGCCGCGCGACGTCTCCGTGGTCGGCTACGACGACTCACCGCTCATGACCTGCACCGAACCGCCGCTGACCACGGTCCGCCAGCCGATCGAGGCGATGGGCCGCGCGGCCGTCGAGCTGCTGGCCAACCAGATCGCGGGCACCCCCGGGCCGGACGAGGAGCTCCTCTTCGAGCCGGAGCTGGTGGTCCGCTCCTCCACCGCCCCCGCGCCCCGCTAGGAAAGCGCCCCGAACCCAGGGCCCGGCGAAAGCCGGGCCCTTTTCGTGCTGCGCTCAGGGGCGTAGCTTACGAGATGATGTCGTGACTTTGCGAAATTAAGTAGACATCTTGCGGAGACATGTTGGCCGGACCTACCGTGTGCGCCACACCACACCCGAGGGAGAGGGTCCGCCCCCATGAACTCATCCAGCCTTCGCAGAGCGGCGGGGCTGCTGCTCGCGGGCAGCCTGGGCCTGACCGCCGTCGCGTGCTCGTCGGGCGGCGGGGAGACCTCCGCCGGCGGCAAGGTCACGATCACGGTCAACGGCCAGCCGCCGCAGACGCAGGCGTTCGAACGCAAGATCTTCGACGAGGACGTGGCCGAGTTCGAGGCCGCCAACCCCGACATCGACATCGAGCCCCGCGAGGGGTTCATGGACCCCAAGACGTTCTCCGCGAAGCTCGCGGGCGGCCAGCTGGAGGACGTGTTCTACGCGTACTTCACCGACCCGGCGAACCTCATCGCCCGCCGCCAGGCCGCCGACATCACCGAGTACGTCAAGGACGTCCCGCACTACGACGCGATCCGCCCCGAGCTGCGCGAGGTGTTCGGCAAGGACGGCAAGGTCTACGGCGTCCCCACCGCGAACTACTCGATGGGCCTGCTCTACAACCGCGCCCTGTTCAGCCGGGCGGGCCTCGACCCCGACCGCCCGCCGACCACGTGGGACGAGGTCCGCGAGGCCGCCAGGAAGATCACCGCCCTCGGCGGCGACGAGGTCGGCTTCGCCGAGTACTCCAAGAACAACCAGGGCGGCTGGCACTTCACCGCCCGGATGTACTCGGTCGGCGGGCGGATCGCGAAGCAGGACGGCGACAAGTGGGTCGCCGACTTCAACGACGACAAGGGCAAGGCCGTCCTCCAGCACCTCAAGGACATGCGCTGGACCGACAACACCATGGGCGAGAAGCAGCTCCTGGTCATCGAGGACGTCCAGCAGATGATGGGCTCCGGCCGGCTCGGCATGTACCTGGCCGCGCCGGACAACGTGCCCACCCTGGTCAACCAGTTCAAGGGCGACTACGCGGACTACGGCCTGGCCGGCATCCCCGACGGCGAGGGCACGCTGATCGGCGGCGAGGGCTACATGGTCAACCCCGAGGCGTCGCCGGAGAAGATCAAGGCCGGCCTGAAGTGGGTCTCCTGGAAGTTCCTCAACCCGGACCGCTTCGAGAAGAACCTCCAGCGCTACAAGGACCAGGGCCAGCCCGTCGGCCTGCCCGTGCCGCCCGTGTCCGACGTCTGGACCGGTGACATCGCGGCCAAGCAGACCGAGCTGAAGGAGAAGCTGGCGACCGTGCCGGTGGCGAACTTCAAGTCCTACGTGGACGCCACGCCCGCCGGGCGGATCGAGCCGCCGAACGCCCAGCAGGTCTACGCGATCCTCGACAACGTCATGCAGGCCGTGCTCACCGACCGCGACGCCGACATCGCCCAGCTGCTGTCGGACGCGGAGGCCAAGGTGAACCCCGTCCTCGCGCAGGTCAAGTGATGCGCCGCCGCGTCGCGGAGAACCTGACCGCGTACGGGTTCCTGTCCGCCGCGCTGATCTGCTTCGCGGTGTTCTCCTGGTACCCGATCGCGCGCGGGGCCGTGCTGGGCTTCCAGCAGGTCGACTTCGTCACCGACCCCGTCTGGGTGGGCTGGGAGAACTTCGAACGACTCTTCGCCGACCCCCTGTTCGCCACGGCGTGGCGCAACACCCTGCTGTTCACCGCGCTCGCGCTGGTGTTCGGCTTCGCGGTGCCGTTCCTGCTCGCGGTCGTGCTCAACGAGCTGCGGCACTTCAAGGCGTACTTCCGCCTGGTCGTGTACCTGCCGGTGATGCTGCCGCCGGTCGTGGCGGCGCTGATCTGGAAGTGGATGTACGACCCCGGCCCGGGCCTGCTCAACACCGCGCTGCGCGGGCTCGGGCTGGAGGGCGCGGCGTGGCTGGACAGCGCCGACACGTCCATGGTGTCCCTGGTCCTCGTGTCCACCTGGGCGAACCTCGGCACCGCCACGCTGATCTACCTCGCCGCCCTCCAGGGCATCCCCGGCGACCTGTACGAGGCCGCCGAGCTGGACGGCGCGGGCGTGTGGCGCAGGCTGTGGCACGTCACCGTGCCGCAGACCCGGTTCGTGCTGCTGGTCCTGGTGCTGCTGCAGGTCGTGGCGACCATGCAGGTGTTCACCGAGCCGTACGTGATGACCGGCGGCGGACCGGAGGACTCCACGGTCACCGTGCTCCTGCTGCTGTACCGCTACGCCTTCTACTACAACGACTTCGGCACCGCGAGTGCCCTGAGCCTGTTGCTGCTGCTGGTGCTCGGCGCGTTCACCGCCCTGTACCTGCGCGTGACGCGGAAGGCGGACGCGTGAGGACGCTCATCGCGCCGGGGCGGTCGCGCGCCGGCTACACCGCTGCGCTCGTCGTCACCACCGTCGTGCTGACGGTCGTCTTCGTGGTGCCGCTGGTCTGGGTCGTGGTCTCGGCGATGAAGCCCGCCGTCGAGCTGGCCCGCGTGCCGCCGACGGTCCTGCCCGAGACGTGGGTGCCCGGCACGTACGCCGAGGCGTGGGGCCTGATGGACCTGGGCAAGTACTTCTGGAACACCATCGTCGTCGCGGTCGGCGTGTGGGCGGTGCAGCTGGCCGTGGACGTGCCCGCGGCCTACGCGCTGTCGCGGCTGCGGCCCGTGCTGGGCGGCGGCATCCTCGGCGCGATGCTGGTGACGCTCATGATGCCCGCGTCGGTGCTGCTGGTCCCGACCTACCTGACGATCGCCGACCTGGGCCTGCTCAACAACCCGCTGGCGCTGTGGTTGCTGGGCGCGGCCAACGCCTTCACCGTGTTCCTGCTCAAGCGGTTCTTCGACCAGCTCCCGGTGGAGGTGCTGGAGGCGGCGAGGATCGACGGCGCGGGGCAGCTGACCATGCTGTGGCGCATCGTGCTCCCGCTGTCCCGGCCCATCCTGGCGGTGGTGTCCATCTTCGCGGTCGTGGCCGCGTGGAAGGACTTCATCTGGCCGCTGCTGGTGTTCTCCGACCCCGCCCGGCAGACGCTCAGCGTCGCGCTGCAGCGCTTCGCCCCCGACACACCGGTCAACCTGCTGCTGGCGGGCCTCGTGCTCTCCAGCGTGCCGATGATCGGCCTGTTCCTGGTGTTCCAGCGCCACGTGCTCGCGGGTCTCACCGCGGGCAGCGTCAAGGGCTGAGCACATTCACCGAGGGAGGAAACCCACATGAACTGGTGGCGCGGTGCGGCCATCTACCAGGTGTACCCGCGCAGCTTCGCCGACGGCAACGGGGACGGGATCGGGGACCTCGCGGGTCTGCGCCAGAAGCTCCCCTACCTCGCCGAGCTGGGCGTGGACGCGATCTGGCTCAGCCCCTGGTACCCGTCGCCGCTGGCCGACGGCGGCTACGACGTCGCCGACTACCGCGACATCGAGCCGCAGTTCGGCACCCTCGTGGAGGCGGAGAAGCTGATCGGCGAGGCCCACGCGGTGGGCATCAGGATCATCATCGACATCGTCCCCAACCACTGCTCCGACCAGCACCCCTGGTTCCGGGAGGCGCTGGGGGGCACGGGCCGTGACCGGTTCTGGTTCCACGACGGCGACGAGCCGCCCAACGACTGGCAGTCCCGCTTCGGCGGTCCCGCGTGGAGCCGCACGCCGGACGGCGGGAGCTGGTACCTGCACCTCTACGCGGCCGAGCAGCCCGACCTGAACTGGACCAACCCGGAGGTGCGGGCCGAGTTCGAGTCGATCCTGCGGTTCTGGCTGGACCGGGGCGTCGACGGGTTCCGCATCGACGTCGCCGACGGCCTGGTCAAGGACTTCTCCCGGCCGAACGCCGAGACGCCGTACTCCGACCAGGACGGCGTGCACGAGATCTACCGCTCGTGGCGCCGGGTGCTCGACGAGTACCCCGACGAGCGGGTGTTCGTCGGCGAGATGTGGCTGCCCGACCCCGAGCGGTTCGCCCTCTACCTGCGGCCCGACGAGCTGCACTCGGCGTTCAACTTCGACTTCCTGTGCTGCCCGTGGGAGCCGGGGGAGCTGCGCCGGGTCATCGACGCCACGCTCGCCGCGCACGCCCCGGTCGGCGCGCCGCCCACCTGGGTGCTGTCCAACCACGACGTGACGCGGCACGTGTCGCGGATGGGCCGCGAGGACTCGTCGTTCGACTTCGGCCGCCGCCAGCACCTCACCCCGACGGACCTGGAGCTGGGCACGAGGCGGGCGCGGGCGGCGATCATGCTGACCACCTCGCTGCCCGGCTGCGTGTACGTCTACCAGGGCGAGGAGCTGGGGCTGGAGGAGGTCGACGACCTGCCCGACGAGCTGCGCGAGGACCCGGTGTGGGTGCGCTCCGGCCACACCGACCGGGGCCGCGACGGCTGCCGCGTGCCGATCCCGTGGGGCGACGGGGGCCCGTCGTGGCTGCCGAGGCCGGAGCGCTGGGGGTCGCTGTCGGTGGCCGCGCAGACCGGCGACCCCGGCTCGATGCTGGCGCACTACCGCGCGGTGCTGGGGCTGCGGCGCGAGCTGGACGCCCTGGGCGACGGCCCGATGGAGTGGCTGGACCTGGGGCCGGACGTGGTCGCGTTCCGCCGCGGCGACGACTTCGCGTGCGTGCTCAACCTGTCCGCCGGGCCGGTCGCACTGCCCGAGCACGACGGCGTGCTGCTCACCAGCGGTCCCCTGGCGGACGGGGGCCTGCTGCCCACCGACACCGCCGCCTGGCTGCGCCCGTCCCGCTAGCCCGT
>NZ_JBPKJK010000203.1:0-14152 GCF_051756985.1 Saccharothrix sabaoui | reverse complement strand
GCCGGAGCGGCGTCCTGCTCGGGCGCGTCGGCGGCCGGGGCCGCGTCGGCGTCCTCGTTGACCAGGACCAGGCTGATCTTGCCGCGCTGGTCGATGTCCGCGATCTCGACGCGGAGCTTGTCGCCGACCTTCACGACGTCCTCGACCTTGGCGATGCGCTTGCCGTTGCCCAGCTTGGAGATGTGGATCAGGCCGTCCTTGCCCGGCAGCAGCGACACGAACGCGCCGAACGCCGCGGTCTTCACCACGGTGCCCAGGAAGCGCTCGCCCACCTTCGGCAGCTGCGGGTTCGCGATGGCGTTGATCAGGTCGATGGCGGCCTCCGCGGACGGGCCGTCCGCCGCACCGACGTAGATCGTGCCGTCGTCCTCGATGGAGATGTCGGCGCCGGTCTGCTCGGTGATCGAGTTGATCATCTTGCCCTTGGGCCCGATGACCTCGCCGATCTTGTCGGTCGGGATCTTCACCGACGTCACGCGCGGCGCGAACGGGCTCATCTCGTCCGGGCGGTCGATGGCCTCGGCCATGACCTCCAGGATGGTCAGGCGCGCGTCGCGGGCCTGGCCCAGGGCCTTGGCCAGCACGTCGGACGGGATGCCGTCGAGCTTCGTGTCCAGCTGGAGCGCGGTCACGAACTCCTTGGTGCCGGCGACCTTGAAGTCCATGTCGCCGAACGCGTCCTCGGCGCCCAGGATGTCGGTCAGCGCGACGTACTCCGTCTTGCCGTCGACCTCGTCGGACACCAGGCCCATGGCGATGCCGGACACCGGCGCCTTCAGCGGCACACCGGCGTTGAGCAGCGACATCGTCGAGGCGCAGACCGAGCCCATCGACGTGGAGCCGTTCGAGCCCAGCGCCTCGGACACCTGGCGGATCGCGTAGGGGAACTCCTCGCGCTTGGGCAGCACGGGCGTGAGCGCCCGCTCGGCCAGCGCGCCGTGGCCGATCTCGCGGCGCTTCGGCGACCCGACGCGGCCGGTCTCACCGGTGGAGAACGGCGGGAAGTTGTAGTGGTGCAGGTAGCGCTTGTGCGTCTCCGGGGACAGCGAGTCGATCTGCTGCTCCATGCGCAGCATGTTCAGCGTGGTGACACCCAGGATCTGGGTCTCGCCGCGCTCGAACAGCGCCGAGCCGTGCGCCCGCGGGATGACCTCGACCTCGGCCGACAGCGACCGGATCTCGGTGAGGCCGCGGCCGTCGATGCGGACCTTGTCGCGCAGGATGCGCTGGCGGACCAGCTTCTTGGTCAGCGAGCGGAACGCGGCGCCGACCTCCTTCTCGCGACCCTCGAACTGCTCGGCCAGCTTCTCCAGCACCGACGCCTTGATCTCGTCGGTGCGGGACTCGCGCTCCTGCTTGCCCGCGATGGTCAGCGCCTGGGACAGCTCGCCCGCCGCGGCCTGCTCGACGGCCTCGAAGGCGTCGGTCTGGTAGGCCGGGTAGGTCGGGAAGTCGCCGGTGGCCTTCGCGGCGACCCGCGCCAGCTCGGCCTGCGCCTCGCACAGCGACGCGATGAACGGCTTGGCGGCCTCCAGACCGGCGGCCACCACCTCCTCGGTGGGCGCCTGCGCGCCCTCGCCGACCAGGTCGATCACGCGCTCGGTGGCCTCGGCCTCGACCATCATGATCGCGACGTCCTCACCGACGATGCGACCGGCGACGACCATGTCGAACACGGCCTTCTCCAGCTGCTCGTGCGTGGGGAACGCCACCCACTGGCCCTCGATCAGCGCCACCCGGACGCCGCCGATGGGGCCGGAGAACGGCAGGCCCGCGAGCTGCGTGGACGCGGACGCGGCGTTGATCGCCACCACGTCGTACAGGTCCTGCGGGTTCAGGCTCATCACCGTGATGACGACCTGGATCTCGTTGCGCAGACCGTCCACGAAGGACGGGCGCAGCGGGCGGTCGATCAGGCGGCAGGTCAGGATCGCGTCGGTCGACGGGCGACCCTCGCGGCGGAAGAACGAGCCGGGGATGCGGCCCGCCGCGTACATGCGCTCCTCGACGTCCACCGTGAGGGGGAAGAAGTCGAAGTGCTCCTTGGGGTGCTTCGACGCCGTGGTGGCCGACAGCAGCATGGTCTCGTCGTCCAGGTAGGCGACGACGCTGCCGGCGGCCTGGCGGGCCAGGCGGCCGGTCTCGAAGCGGATGGTGCGGGTGCCGAACCGACCGTTGTCGATCACAGCGGAAGTCTCGTGGACCTCGAATTCCGTCATGCGGAAAACTCCTCGTCGTGCGGGCCGCAGCGCGCTCGGGTGCGGGATCGCGGTTCGGACGAGGCCGGTCTTCGATCGAAGTCCCCTGGTCATCTCCACTGCCAGGGGGCCACTACCGAGGACCGGCGAACTGTCGTCCCGTGCGCCGCGCTTACGTCCCTCGTCTTTGTTGTCTTGTTCTTACCTAAGCCGAAGGGGGAGTGATCGTCGTGATCACTCCCCCCCGGCACGTCTCACCTGCGCAGACCGAGGCGACCGATCAGGTCGCGGTAGCGCTGGATGTCCACCTTCTGGAGGTAGTTGAGCAGCCGGCGGCGACGGCCGACCAGCAGCAGCAGACCACGACGCGAGTGGTGGTCGTGCTTGTGCTTCTTCAGGTGCTCGGTCAGGTCGGCGATGCGCTTGCTCAGCAGCGCGACCTGGGCCTCGGCGGAGCCGGTGTCCGTGTCGTGGACGCCGTACTCGGCGAGGATGGTCTTCTTCTCAGCGGTGGAGAGTGCCACGTTCCTGCTTCCTGGTTCTCGTCTTCCCGTGCCGTGGGGCCCCGCTCGCGCGAGGTAGTCGGTACTGGCCGCCACGGACCGCAGCCAGACCCAACTGTCGAGGTTACCAGTAGTGGCGAACGACTACCCGTTCGGCTCGTCCGGCGTGCTCAGCGGCACCCGGTCGAGGACGGTGTAGCCCCCGGTCGGGCCGCTGCGCACCAGGGCCACCTCGGTCGGCGTCCACTCGCGACCGGTGAAGTCGACCACCGGCAGGACCCCGCCGCGGGCGACCGTCAGGTGTGGACGCCAGTCGGCCCGCACGCCCGCCGCGCGCGCGAACCCGGTCAGGTCGCCCTCGACGCCGATCCACAGCACGTTCGCGAAGTGCCCGCCGCCCCGCAGCCGCAGCACCGGCGCGGCCAGTCCCCGCAGGCCCGCGAGCTGGGTCGCCGGGTCCGGCTCGGCCGCGCCGAAGAACCCCACCGTCACGTGGTAGCGATTCGGGTCGGTCCAGCGCAGCGCCGGGTGGGCGCGGCGCACCGGCCGCAGCGCCTCGTGCAGCTCGGCCACCACCGGCTCGGGCGGGAAGAGCGCGGAGAAGGTGTTCCGCTGTCCGGACCGCCGTGTTCACGGTGTTCACGTCGTTCGTTCGTCGTTCATTTCGTCCGCTTTGTCGTTCGTGTCGTTCGTTTGTCGTTCAGGGTGTTCAGTCGCGTTCCTTCGCGGCGCGGCGCAGCAGCTCCGCCAACGCCGGGAAGTCCTCGCCCAGCACGTCGGCGGCCTGCGACAGCTCGCGGCGGTCGGCCAGGCGGCGCAGGAACGGGAACACCACGGCCTCGTGGTCGGCCAGGTTCACCGGCAGCGACTCGCGGCTCACCGTGGGCTTCGAGTCGCGGACCTCGTCCAACGCGCGCTGGAGCGCCTCCGGGGCACCGGTGGCCACGTCGGGGGTGAGGACCTTGCGCTCCAGCATGATCATCCGCGCCAGCACCGACGGGTTGCCGATCTTCGCGCGGCGACCGCTCATGACCTGGCTGAGCATCGGGGCGCTGATCCCCAGGACGTCGGCGAGCTGTGCCTGGGAGACGTTGAACGCGACCACCAACCGGCGCACCCGGTCGCCCAAGGGCTCCCCGTACCACTCGCGCTGCAACGCGAGGTTGCGCTGGACGATCTTGTGGTCCTCCACCTGCGCCTCTCCCTAGCCCGCTCGACGTGACAGCATCTTGCCAGGCCGACCCCCGCGACAAGGGTGGTTCCACCCACCTGGTTCAACCGTCACAGCCGCTCTTCG
Organism: Saccharothrix sabaoui; assembly: GCF_051756985.1. Classification (NCBI taxonomy): domain Bacteria; kingdom Bacillati; phylum Actinomycetota; class Actinomycetes; order Pseudonocardiales; family Pseudonocardiaceae; genus Saccharothrix; species Saccharothrix sabaoui. The sequence continues at coordinate 10,154 of NZ_JBPKJK010000203.1, read as the reverse complement.
GCCACCAGGACGTCGCGGGCCACGGCCACGTCGCGGTGCATCTGCTCCAGCAGCGCGTCGACCGCGTCGAACTTCTCCATGCCGCGCAGGCGTTCCACGAAGTCCAGCGCCACCCGCTGGCCGTAGAAGTCCTCGTCCACGTCGAGCACGTACGCCTCGACGCGCCGCTCCCGGCCCGAGAAGGTCGGGTTCGTGCCCACGCTCACCGCCGCCCGCAGCCGCTCCCCGTCGCCGCGGACGAACCAGCACGCGTACACGCCGTCCGCGGGCACCGCCGCGAAGCGGGTCGTGGACAGGTTCGCAGTCGGGAAGCCCAGCTCCTTGCCCCGGCCGTCGCCGCGCACCACGATGCCCTCCAGCCGGTGCGGCCTGCCCAGCGCGTGCGCGGCGGCCGCCACGTCACCCGCGTCGATGCACGCCCGGATGTAGGTCGACGAGTACGTCACCCCGTCATCGGTCACCAGATCCGCCCCCTCAGTCACGAAGCCGAACCGCTTGCCCAACGTGCCCAGCAGGTCGACGTTGCCCGCGGCCTTGAAACCGAACGTGAAGTTCTCGCCGACCACCACGGCCGTCGCGTGCAGCCGCTCCACCAGGATCTCGTGCGCGAACTCGTCCGCGGGCATCCGGGACACCTCGGGGGTGAACGGGATGACGCAGAAGACGTCCGCGCCCAGCCCCTCGACGAGCTCGGCGCGGCGGTGCAGGCTGGTCAGCTGCGCGGGGTGGCTGCCCGGGCGCACCACCTCGGCGGGGTGCGGGTCGAACGTCATGACGACGCTCGGCACCCCCTTCGCCGTCGCCAGGTCCACCGCGCGGCCGATCAGCGCCTGGTGGCCCCGGTGGACGCCGTCGAACACGCCGATCGTCACGACGCAGCGGCCCCAGCCGCCCGGAAGGAGGTCGAGCCCTCGCCAGCGTTGCACGCGGCAAGCGTACGGGGCGGGCCCCGGGCTACGGGTTGGGGTTGACGTCCCGTCCGGCCTGGTAGACCGTGCCGCCGTCGCGGGCGACCGCGTTCTGGTTGATCGTCGTGGGCGAGTTGACGGTGACCGAGCCCAGGTTCCCGGCCTGCACCACGCCACCGTGCACCGTGCCGCTGATCGTGTTGTGCACCGAGGGCTCCCGACGAGCCCGCTCCGGTCGCTCCGACCGCTCCGACCGGGGCGGCGTGGCGGCGCCCTGCTCGGCCGGCCTGGCGTGCGGCTGCTGCTGCATCCGCAGGGTGATCGCCACGCCCAGCACGGTGAGCAGCACGACCACCACCCAGGCCAGCGGGTCACCGGCCGCGTCGGTGGCCACGTTGATGGCCACACCGGTAGCCGAAGTAACCCCACCCGCCGCCGCGGGCAACACCCATCGCGCCATGTGCCCCACGGTAGGTCCGGGAAGCCGAACGCGGAACCGCTATCGGCGGAGAGCGGCCAGGAGGCTTCGCGTTCACCGGAACCGGTGAACGGTGCAACGAGGGACAACCCCGACCGCATTTCTTCCGTTAGCCGGAGGAACACGGCACAGCGGCGGCAGGAGCGGGCGACGCCACGAGCCGGGCCGCGGGAGCGAGCAGGAGGCGCGCCCGGTGGGGTCGGTCGGGCTGGGCCGGGTTGGGCGGGCTCGGGCGGACGCTCGGGCGGGCTCGGGCGGCCTCGGGCGGGTGGGGCGGCCTCGAGCGGGTGGGGCGGCCTCGAGCGGGTGGGGCGTTCGGGGTGGGGTCAGTCCGCGGGGGTGAGGACCACCAGGGGCTTGGCGATGGGGCCTTCGTCCTTCGCCAGGGCCACGACGTGGCCGTCCGGGCCGAAGACGCCGTACGTGCCGTCCAGGCCACCCGCGGGGAGGCGTTGACCGTGGGAGAGGGCCACGGCTTCCCTCGGGGCGATCTCGCGGCGCGGGAAGGCCGTGGACACCGCCGCGTCCAGGTCCAGGGACAGGCCGGGGGTGTCCTCCAGCTGCTGGAGGGTCTTGGCGACCCGCAGGTCGAAGGGGCCGACCCTGGTGCGGCGGAGGTTGGCGAGGTGGCCGCCCACGCCCAGGTCCGCCCCCAGGTCGCGGGCCAGCGCGCGGACGTACGTGCCGGACGAGCACTCGACCATCACGTCGATCTCGGTGGCCTCGCCCTCCCGCCGGATGCCCAGCACGTCGAAGCGGTGCACGGTGACCGGGCGGGCCGGGATGTCGACGACCTCGCCGTCGCGCACCCGCGCGTAGGCGCGCTTGCCGTCGATCTTCACGGCGCTCACGGCGCTCGGCACCTGCTGGATGGCACCGGTCAGCTTGGCGACGCCCGCGCGGATGGCGTCTTCCGGGACCTCGGACGCGTCGGCGCTCGACACGACCTCGCCCTCGGCGTCGTCGGTCGTGGTGGACGCGCCCAGGCGGATCGTGGACAGGTACGCCTTGCTGTCGAGCGCGAGGTGGCCGAGGAGCTTCGTGGCGCGCTCGATGCCCAGCACGAGCACACCGGTCGCCATCGGGTCGAGCGTGCCCGCGTGCCCGACCTTGCGGGTGCCGAGGATGCGGCGGACCTTGGCGACCACGTCGTGGGAGGTCATGCCGTCGGGCTTGTCGACGACGACGAGGCCGGGCGCTACGGGCGGACGGGACGGGCGAGGAGATGCGGGCACGAGCGGACATCTTAGGCGTCGGCCAGGACGTCCCAGCGCCGGCGACGCAACTGCACCGGCACGGTCTCCCCCCGGTCGAGGGCGGCGAACACGGCGGCCCGCGCGCGGCGCCACCAGACGACCGTGCGCCACACGCCGACCAGCAGCACGGCGACCACGGACAGGAACGCGACCCGGTAGGCGTCGGGCGCCGGGGTGGACGCGGTGACGTCGAGCAGGACGCCCACGGCGAGCGCGGTGAACGTGATGGCGCCGAACCCGCCGACGTTGGCGACGCCGGTGGCGGTGCTGACGCGGTGCAGCGGGTTGTAGTCGCGGACGAGCGCGAAGGCGACGCCGGACACGGGGTTGCCGATGGCGAGCAGGGCGAAGACCGCGTAGAGGACGGGGGTGGGCAGCACGCCGCCGGGCCAGCCGAGCAGCACGGCCCAGCACAGGACGGCCACGCCGAGGTAGGCGCCGACGATGGGCATGCGCCACTCGGGGTGGCGGGCGATGACGGTGCCCATGACGGGTCCGGCGACGACGGCGACCACGACGAGGGTGCTGAGCACGGCGGACGCGGCGGGGCGGGTGAGGCCCTGCGCTTCGACGAGGTACGGGAAGCCCCAGAGCAGGCCGAGCAGGGCGGGGGTGGACATGGAGGTGAAGTGGACCCAGAAGCCGAGGCGGGTGCTGGGTTCGCGCCACGCGGTGGCGACGCGCGGGCCGAGGGTGCGCAGCGGCACGGGTTCGGCGGCGGGTTGGGGCACGCCGTCGGGTACCTCGCGGACGCGCCAGGCGACGACGGTCGAGTAGCCGGCGGTGGCGATGCCGGCGATGAGGAACGTCGCGGTCCAGCCGGTGTTCTCCAGGAGGAGGGTGAGCGGGACGGTGGCGACGAGGTTGCCCGCGCCGCCGAGGGCGGCGGACAGGGTCATGACGACGGTGAAGCGGCGGGGCGGGAAGTGGGCGGCGGCGAGCCGCAGCACGCTGACCCAGGTCATGGCGTCGCCGATGCCGAGGACGGCGCGGGCGGCGAGGCCGACGGGGTAGGAGGAGGCGAGGGCGAACAGGACCTGCCCGGTGCCCATGAGCAGTGTGGCGGCGGTGAGGACGCGGCGTGGTCCGAAGCGGTCGACGAGGAGGCCGGTGGGGATCTGCATCAGCGCGTAGAGGCCGATCTGGAGCACGGTGAACGTGCTGAGCGCGGCGGGTCCGACGGAGAACCGCTCGGACGCCTCCAGGCTGGCGACGCCGAGCGAGGTGCGGTGGAACAGTGCGGCGACGTAGACGGCGACGGCGGTTGACCAGATCAGCCACCCTTGTTTCGTGGCGCGATCGACCGGCAAGGGACGACTCCTCGTAGACCGTGCGGCGGCACTCCCAGTATCGAGAAACAGTTGCCTTGTGTTAACGATTCCCGCACGTGCCCCTCACCACACCGGACCGGGGTCGGCCGCCGCGCCTCACCGCACGGCGCCGACCCTGGCCCACTCACCGGAACGGGTGCGCGCCAGCACGGCGACCAGCCGCAGCACCATGAACGCGGTCAGGCCGGTCCAGATGCCGACGAGCCCCCAGCCGAACGCGTGGGACGCCCACACCAGCGGCAGGAAGCCGAGGGCGGCGGAGGCGAGGGTGGCGGTGCGCAGGAACCCGGCGTCGCCCGCCCCGAGCAGCACGCCGTCGAGGGCGAACACGACGCCGGCGACGGGTTGGAGGGCGACGAAGAACCACCAGGCGTGCGGGATCTCGTCGAGGACGAGCCGGTCGGTGGTGAACACCAGGGGCAGCGGCCCGGACAGCGCCGCGAACAGGACGCCGAGCAGCACGCCGAACACCAGCCCGTAGCCGGTGACCTGCCAGGCGAACCGGCGGGCCTGGGCGCGGCGGCCCGCGCCGAGGGCCGCGCCGACGATGGACTGGGCGGCGATGGCGAGCGAGTCGAGGACGAGCGCGAGGAACGTCCACAGCTGGAGCACGACCTGGTGCGCGCCGACGGCGGCGACGGAGGTGCGGGCGGCGACGGACGCGGCGGACAGGAAGCACGCCTGGAACGCGAGGCTGCGCAGCACGAGGTCGCGGCCGAGGCCGAGCTGGGCGCGCATGCGGCGCGGGTCGGGCCGCAGGGTGACGTGCTCGGCGCGCAGGGCGTTGCCGAAGAGGGCGGCGGAGAGGAACTGCGCGATGACGTTCGCGATGGCCGAGCCCTCCAGGCCCCAACCGGCGACGTGCACGAACAGGGGGCACAGGACGGCCGAGATGCCGTTGCCGACGAGCACGTAGCGCAGTGGTCGGCGGGTGTCCTGCACGCCGCGCATCCACCCGTTGCCGGCCATGGTGACCAGCACGAACGGCGCGCCGAACAGGGCGATGCGCAGCCAGGCGACGGCGTTGTCGGCGACGTCGCCGGGGCCGGCGAGGAGGTGCGCGGCGGGGACGGCGAGGAGCTGTCCGAGCACGATCACGAGCGCGCCGACGGTGAGCGCGAGCCAGGTGGCCTGCACGCCCTCCTCGACGGCCTCGGTGCGGCGGCCGGCGCCGAACAGGCGGGCGGCGCGGGCCGTGGTGCCGTAGGAGAGGAAGGTGAGCTGGGTGGCGACCTGGGTGAACAGGACGCCGCCCAGGGCGAGGCCGGCGAGGGGCAGTGCGCCCAGGTGGCCGACGACGGCGGTGTCGACCAGGACGTAGAGGGGCTCGGCGGCCAGGACGACCAGGGCGGGGGCGGCCAGGCCGATCACGCGGCGCGCGGGGACGCGATCGGCGTCCTCGTCGGGGTCCGGCGCGGTGTTCACGTTGTTCAGGGTCGTGTTCGCGGTGTTCGCGGTGTTCAGCGTGTCCGGGCCGGTGTTCGGCGTGTTCGGACCGGTGTTCGGGGTCGTGCTCGCGGTGCTCGGCGTGTCCGGGCCGGTGTTCGGTGGGGTGTCGTCGGTCATCGACCCGCTACCTCGGCCAGCGCCTCCCGCAGCCGCTGGAGCACGGCGTCGGCCGGTCCGGTCGCGGTGAAGCCCGCGGCGAGGCGGTGGCCGCCGCCGCCGAGGAGGTGGGCGACCTCGCGGACGTCCACCCGGCTCACCGCGCGCAGCGACACCGACCACGTGGCGGGCCGCAGCTCCTTCAGCACGGCCGCCACCTCGGCCTCGGCGGTGGTGCGCACCAGGTCGACGACGCTCTCGACCTCCTCGGGCCGCAGCCCGGCGGCGTCGTCGAGCGTCACGACGGCGTGCACGAACCCGAGCCCGCCGGCGGCGTCCGGCTCCAGCCGCGCCCCGCGCAGCACGGTCGACAGCATCCCCAAGTAGCCGAACGGGTGGGAGTCCATGAGCGGCCGGGAGACGGCTTCGGCGTCGACGCCCGCGGCGAGCAGCCGGGCCGCGACCCGGTGCGTGGACGCCGACGCGTGCCGGAACGAGCGGGTGTCGGTCACCAGTCCCGCGTAGACGCAGCGGGCGATGGGTTCGTCCAGTTCGACGCCCAGTTCGTCGAGCAGCCGCAGCACGACGACCGCGGTGGCCTCGGCGCGGTCGTCGACGACGTTGACGTGCCCGAACCGGGGGTTGGACACGTGGTGGTCGAGCACGACGACCACGCCGGCGGTCCGCACGCGGTCGCCGAGCGGGCCGAGCCGGCCGACGCTGCCGGCGTCCAGGGCGACGAGGACGGGTGGCGCGGCGGGCACCTCGGAGGCGGGCACGAGGAGGCCGGCGACGTCCAGGTCGCGCAGGGTCTCGGGCACCTCGTCGGGTGCGCCGAACGACACCCGCGTGGTCACGCCGCGGCGGTGCAGGGCCAGGCCGAGCGCCAGGGCGCTGCCGAGCGCGTCCGCGTCGGGGTTGACGTGGGCGAGCAGCGTGACGTCGCCGGCGGAGGACAGGACGCGGGCGGCGGCGGCGAGGTCGGCGGCGATGTCGGGGGCGGGGCCGGCGGGGTCGCCGGTGGGGTCGTTGTGCACAGCCGGAACGCTAGTCGGCGCGGCCCGGGTGGACTCCAGTCGGCATCCTCCCGGACCGCGCCGGTCACAGCTCCGCCCGCCCCGGTGTCCCGGAGGGGCGGCTGGTGCCTACTCGCCGTCCTCGGTCTCGCGCGGCGGCTTGTACGGGTCGGGCTCACCGGCGGGTTCGGCGCCGGACGCGATGCGCGCCACCTCGGCGTCCGCCTCGCGCGCCCTGGCCAGCAGCTCGTCCATCCGCCGCGCCTCGTCGGGCACGGTGTCGGTGATGAACGTCAGCGTGGGGGTGAACCGCACGCCGGTCTGCTGGCCGACCATGGTGCGCAGCACGCCCTTGGCCTTCTCCAGCGCCGCCGCGGCGCCCGCGAGGTCCGGCTCGGAGTCCAGCTTCTCGCCGAGCACGGTGTAGTAGACCGTGGCGTCGTGCAGGTCGCCCGTCACGCGGGTGTCGGTGATGGTGACGCGGGCCAGCCGCGGGTCCTTCACCTGGTGCTCCAGCGCGGAGGCCACGATCTGCGAGATCCGCTTGGCCAGCTTGCGAGCCCGTGCCTGGTCGGCCACGGCGCTCCCTCCTTCAGTCGTCCTCCGGCCCGACGAGCCTGTGGCGGGCGGAGAGCAGTTCCAGTTCGGGTCGTCCGGCGACGAGCCGTTCGCAGGCGTCCAGGACTTCCCTGACATGCTCGGCGTCGGCGGCGACCACCGCCACTCCGATCAACGCGCGGCGGTGCAGGTCCTGGTGGCCGGCCTCGGCGGCGGACACCTCGAACCTGCGCCGCAGTTCGGCCACGACGGGCTTCACCACGGACCGCTTCTGCTTCAACGAGTGGACGTCGCCGAGCAGCACGTCCAGCTCAAGGGCACCGACGAACAGGGGTCATCACCACGGGGTATCTCGAAGGGGTGCGGGGTCGTCCCGGAGGACGACCCCGCACCTCCTGTCCGGAGACGGTCAGGCGCGCGGCTTCTCGCGCATCTCGAACGTCTCGATGACGTCACCGACCTTCAGGTCGGCGTAGTTGCCGAGCGTCAGACCGCACTCGTAGCCCTCGCGGACCTCGGTCGCGTCGTCCTTGAACCGCCGCAGCGAGCTGATCGGCAGGTTCTCCTGGACGACGTTGTTGTCGCGCAGCAGGCGGGCCCGCGCGTTGCGGCGGATCTCGCCCGAGAGCACGAGGCAACCGGCGATCGTGCCGACCTTGGAGGACTTGAAGACCTCGCGGACCTCCGCGCGGCCCAGCTGGACCTCTTCGTACTCCGGCTTGAGCATGCCCTTGAGGGCCTGCTCGATCTCGTCGATCGCCTGGTAGATCACCGTGTAGTAGCGGACGTCGACACCCTCGCGGTTCGCGAGCTCGGTCGCCTTGCCCTCGGCCCGGACGTTGAAGCCCAGGACGATGGCGGAACCGGCGACGGCGAGGTTGATGTCGCCCTCGGTGATGCCACCGACGCCGCGGTGGATGACCCGCAGCTCGACGTCGTCGCCGACCTCGATCTTCATGAGCGCGTCTTCCAGTGCCTCGACGGTACCGGAGTTGTCGCCCTTGATGATCAGGGTGAGGGCGCTGGTCTCCTTCAGCGCGGCGTCCAGGTCCTCCAGGCTGACGCGCTTCCGCTTCGCCGCGTTCATGGCGTTGCGGTTGCGGGCCTGGCGGCGCTCGGCGATCTGCCGGGCCACCCGGTCCTCCTCGACCACGAGGAACGTGTCACCCGCACCGGGCACCGAGGTGAGGCCGATGACCTGCACCGGGCGCGACGGGGTCGCGACGGTGACGTCCTCGCCGTGCTCGTCGACCATGCGGCGCACGCGGCCGTAGGCGGCGCCCGCCACGATCGAGTCGCCCACGCGGAGCGAACCGCGCTGCACCAGCACCGTGGCGACCGGACCGCGACCGCGGTCGAGGTGCGCCTCGATGGCGACGCCCTGCGCCTCCATCTCGGGGTTGGCGCGCAGGTCGAGCGACGCGTCGGCGGTCAGCAGGATCGCTTCCAGCAGGCCGTCGATGTTGATGCCCTGCTTCGCCGAGATGTCGACGAACATGGTCTCGCCGCCGTACTCCTCGGCGACCAGCCCGTACTCGGTGAGCTGCTGGCGGATCTTGGCGGGGTTGGCCCCCTCCTTGTCGATCTTGTTGACCGCGACCACGATCGGCGCGTTGGCCGCCTGGGCGTGGTTGATCGCCTCCACCGTCTGCGGCATGACGCCGTCGTCGGCCGCCACCACGATGACCGCGATGTCGGTCGAGTTCGCACCACGTGCACGCATGGCGGTGAACGCCTCGTGACCCGGGGTGTCGATGAAGGTGATGAGGCGCTCGTTGCCCTCCAGCTCCGTGTTCACCTGGTAGGCGCCGATGTGCTGGGTGATGCCACCCGCTTCGCCCTCGGCCACCTTCGCGGTGCGGATCGTGTCGAGCAGTCGCGTCTTGCCGTGGTCGACGTGACCCATGACGGTGACGACCGGCGGGCGGATCTCGAGGTCCTCCTCGCCGCCGGCGTCGTCGCCGTAGGTGATGTCGAACGTCTCCAGCAGCTCGCGGTCCTCCTCCTCGGGGGACACGACCTGCACGGTGTAGTTCATCTCGGAGCCGAGCAGCTCCAGGATCTCGTCGGACACGGACTGCGTCGCGGTGACCATCTCGCCGAGGTGGAACAGCACCTGCACCAGCGAGGCCGGGTTGGCGTTGATCTTGTCGGCGAAGTCGGTCAGCGAGGCACCGCGGGGCAGGCGGATCGTCTCGCCGTTGCCCTTGGGCAGGCGGACGCCGCCGACCGACGGCGCCTGCATGTTGTCCATGTACTCCTGGCGCTTCTGGCGCTTGGACTTGCGCCCGCGCCGCGCCGGACCACCGGGGCGACCGAAGGCGCCCGCGGCACCGCCGCGACCACCGGGGCCACCGCCACCGGGACGACCGCGGAAGCCGCCGCCGCCACCGCCGGCCGGGGCACCGCCGCCGCCACCGGGGCGGAAACCGCCACCGCCGGCGCCACCGCCGCCACCGCCACCGGGGCGGAAGCCACCGCCACCGCCGCCACCGCCGCCACCGGGACCGCCGCGGAAGCCGCCGCCGCCGCCACCGCCACCGGGACGACCGCCGCCGCCACCGGGACCGCGGCCACCGCCGGCACCACCGGGGCCGCCGCCGGGACGACCGCCACCGCCACCGGGGCGGGGACCGGCCGGACGACCGGGCATCATGCCCGGGTTCGGCCTGGGCGGCATGTTGCCGGGGTTGGGCCGGGGGCCACCGGGGCCACCGGAACCACCCGGACGGGGACCGGCCGGACGCGGGTCACCGGGCTTGGGACCGGTGGGCCGCTCGGAGCGGTCGCCGCCGCCGGGGGTCTGCGGGCGCGGGCCCTGCGGACGCGGCGCGGGAGCGCCACCACCGACGCCGAACGGGTTGTTGCCCGGGCGCGGCGGCCGGGCACCGGCGGGCTTGGGGGCCTGCGGGCGCGGCGGGACCACGGACGGGGGGTTCTGCGCCGCGGCGGGTTGCTGCTGCTGGGGCGCGGGGCGCGGACCGGGACGCGGGCCGGCGGGCCGGGAGGCCTGCGGCTGCTGGGTCGGCGCCGGGGCCTGGGCCGGCTGCTGGGTCGACGCG
>NZ_JBPKJK010000202.1:0-14264 GCF_051756985.1 Saccharothrix sabaoui | reverse complement strand
TCACGATGAACGACGGCACCAGCAGCTTCGTGGTGATCAGCCCGTTGAGCAGGCCGACGAGGAGGCCGAGGACGAGCAGCAGCGGGACCAGCCAGGGCGTGGTCGCGTCGTCCCCCGCGCCCAGCCGCGCGGCGACCACGACCCCCGCGGTGACCAGCGACCCCACGGACAGGTCGTAGCCGCCGGACACGACCACGAAGTACTGGCCGATCGCCAGGACCACCAGCGGCGCGGCGCTCTTGAGCAGCGCCAGGTAGCCGGCCGGCCCGGTGTGCGCGGGACCGGCGAAGGCCAGCGCCACCAGCAGGACGACGAGCACGACGAACACCGGGGCGGTCCCCTCGGCGAGGCGGGGGCGCCGCGTCACACCGACCTCCCGGGCAGCCGGCGGCGGGCGTACAGCGCCACGGCGGCGATGAGCACGACGCCCCGCACCACGTCCTTGAAGAACGGGTCGACGCCGAGGTCGTCGAACACGGTGTCGAGCGTCGCCAGGACGAGCACGCCGCCGATCGCGCCGACGACCCCGCCGCGACCGCCGGCCAGGGCGGTGCCGCCGAGCACGACGGCCGCGATGGACTCCAGGTCGTAGCCCGCGTCGGTGCCGACGTACGGCGCGCCCGACCCGAGCCTGGCGGCGAGGAACACACCGGCGAGGCCCGCCGCGAGCGAGCACAGCACGTGCGCGGTGACGATCGTCCGCCCGGTGCGGACACCGGACAGCCGGGCGGTGTCGACGTCACCGCCGACCGCGTACGAGTGGTAGCCGCCGCGGGTCCGCCTCAGGTACCACCACGCGCCCGCCGCGACGAGCAGCACCAGCAGCGCCGCCACCGGGACCGGCCCGACCCGGCCGTGGCCGAGGTGCTGGAACGAGCGCGGCACGCTGCCCGCCGGCCCGGTGTAGTTGTGCTCCAGGTACCCGCGCAGCACCAGGGCGACGCCGAGGGTGGCGATGAACGCGTTGGCCCCGAGGACCGTGATCACGAGCCCGTTGACGAGGCCGACGACGGCCGCGACGGCCAGCGCGAGCAGCACGCCGGGCACGACCATCGCGCCGCTGCCCGCCATGGTCTCGGCGGCCACCAGCGAGCACAGCCCGACCACGTGGGCGACCGAGAGGTCGAGCGAGCCGGTCACGACGACCACCGCCTGCCCGACCGCGACCAGGCCCAGGGCGGTGGCGCGGGTGAGGGTGTTGAGGACGCCGCCGTGGTCGAGCAGGACGCCGCCGTCGAGGGCCACGAGCACGCTGCCGACCACGAGCAGCGCGGCCAGCGCGGCGTACACCGCCGCGGTGGGGTTCAGGGCGGACCTCCCCGGTCGCGCGGCGCGCGCGGTCGGGCCGCGTCCCGGTACCGCGCTCACGCCGCCCCACCGGCCCCGAGCCCGGTGGCGAGCCTCATCACGGCCTCCTCCGACGCGCCCGCGGGCAGTTCGCCCGCCACGGCGCCCTCGTGCATCACCAGGACCCGGTCGCCCGCGCCGAGCAGCTCGGGCAGCTCCGACGAGATCATCAGGATGGCCATCCCGCTGCTCGCGAGGTCGCGCAGCAGCCGGTGGACGGCCTGCTTCGCGCCCACGTCGACACCGCGCGTCGGCTCGTCCACGACCAGCACCCGCGGCTCGACCGCGAGCCACTTGCCGAGCACGACCTTCTGCTGGTTGCCGCCCGACAGGTAGCGCACCTCCTGGTGGGGGCCGCGCGCGGTGACGGCGACCGCCTCCAGCAGCCGGGCGACGTCGGCCGACCGGCGGGCCGCCGCCCCGCTGAGCGCGGCCCGCCGCACGAGCAGGAGGTTGTCCCGCACCGACTGCCGCAGCGCCAGCCCCTCGCCCTTGCGGTCCTCGGTGACGTAGCCGATGCCGGCGCGGACGGCGGTGCGCGGCCGGTCGACGCGGACCGGCACGCCGTCCACCTCCACCGAGCCCGTGGTGAACGGCTCCACGCCGCAGATCGCCCGCGCCGTCGCGGACCTGCCGGACCCCTGCAACCCGGCCAGGCCGACGACCTCCCCGGCGCGGACCTCGAAGGTCAGGTCCCGCACCCGGTCGTTGCCCGCCGCGCGCAGCGCCAGCCGCACCTCACCCGTCCCGGTGCCGCGCGCCGGGTACAGGGCGTCGAGCGGGCGGCCGACCATCAGCCGCACGAGCTGGTCGGAGGTGGTGTCGGCGGTGGCCGAGGTCGCCACGAACGCGCCGTCCTTGAGCACCGTGACCCGCCGGCCGAGGTCGAACACCTCGCGCATCCGGTGGGTCACGTACAGGACCGCCATGCCCCGGTCGCACAGCCGCCGCACCAGCCGGTGCAGCAGGCCGACCTCGTGGCCGGCCAGCGCGGCGGTGGGTTCGTCCATGGCGAGCACCCGGGCGTCGGCGGACAGCGCCTTGACGATCTCCACCACCTGCCGCTGCGCGACGGGGAGCCGGGCGACGGGGGCCGCCGGGTCGACGGCCCCCGCGTCCAGCACGTCCAGCAGCCGCCGCGTCTCCCGCTCCATCGCCCGGTGGTCGACCCGGCCGCGCCGCACCGGTTCACGGCCCAGGAACACGTTCTCGGCGACCGAGCGGTGTTCGAGGAGCGCGAACTCCTGGTGGATGATCGAGATGCCCGCCGCGTGCGCGTCGCGCGGGGTGGCGAACGAGACCTCCTCCTCCCCCAGCACGATCCGCCCGGAGTCCGGTCGGTGGACGCCGGCCAGGACCTTCAGCAGCGTCGACTTGCCGGCGCCGTTCTCCCCGACCAGCGCGTGGACCTCGCCCGCCCGCAGGTCGAGGTCCACGCCGCGCAGCACGGGCACGCCGAGGAAGCTCTTGGTGATGCCCTCCAGCCGCACGTCCACGCGCAGCTCCCCTTCGCCTCCGGTGGGCACCCGGCCCACCCCGGTCGGAACGCGGTCAGAACTGGGAGATGAACCTCCACGCCTCGCCCTTGGTCCAGGTCCGGACGCCGCTCTCGGCGTAGGTGCCGTCGACCGGGCCGGGCATGTGGCCGTTGTCGAACGCGGCCCACTGGACGGGGTAGCCCGCCCGGCACGAGTACGTCGTGGTGACGTGGCTCATGCTGCCCTGCGCCGGTTCGCGCGGGCTCTGCGGCGCGCAGCCGTTGTTGGCGACGAACCTGTCCCGCAGCTGCCGGCCCGCGGAGATGTTGAGGACGTTGTCCGTGAGGCCGTGCAGGCCGAAGTACGCGATCGGCTGGCTGCCGCCGCTGCACCCGCTCAGCTGGGCCCCGGCGTAGACGACCACCGCCCGGAACACCGTCGCCCGGGCGCACGCGAGCGCGTAGCTCATGCCGCCGCCGTAGCTGAAGCCCATCGCGAAGCGCAGCTTCGGGTCGACGCAGAGGTCCGCCTCGATCCGCCTGATCATGTCATCGGTGAAGGTGACGTCCTCGCCGCCGGAGTTGGCCCAGCCGTTGCCGAGCCCCTGCGGCGCGACCAGGATCGCGCTGTTGTTCGACTGCTCCTGCATCCCGTAGTAGGACCACGAGGTCCCGCTCGTGCCGCCGGAGGAGACGTCGTTCATGGTGCCGCCCCGCCAGTGGAACCCGAAGACCAACCGGTACGGGCGGGTGTTGTCGTACCCGTCGGGCACGCGCAGGACGAAGCTGCGGCTCTTGCCGCCGCTCTGGATCGTGTGCGTGCCGCTGCGCAACGTCGGCGCCTTGCCGCAGCCGCTGCCGCCGGGGTCGCCGCCGCCGGTCACCTTGACCAGCTGCCACTGCTGGTTGCCGCCGCCGGTGTCGGCGTACTGGACGACGTTCGCGTTGTCCGCGGTGGAGGCCCCCTGGACCTCCACCGCCTTGCCGCTGTGCCGCGCGACCAGCCGCACGTGGCCGCCGTCCGAGTCGACCGGCCGGAACTGCTGGTTGGTGCCCCCGTGGTCGGTCCACTGCTGGATCGCGGCGCCGTCGGCGGTCGACGAGCCGGGCACGTCCAGGACCTTGCCGGAGTGCTTCGACCTGATCCGGTAGTAGCCGCTCCCGGAGTCCGCGAACTGCCACTGCTGGTTGGCCGCGTCGTGGCGCGTCCACTGCGTGATCCGCGCGCCGTCGGTGGTCACCGAGCCGGACAGGTCCAGCGCCTTGCCGCTGGTGCGGTTGACCAGGACGTACCACGCGCTCGTGTCGATCGTCGCGGCCGACGCCGGGGTCGCGCCGACCGCGGTGAGCGCGCCGGCCGCGAGGACCACCGCCGTCAGGGTGGCCGGCAGCGGTCGCCGCCGGCGGGTCGTCGGGGAGGCGGACGCCCCACCTGTGGTTGTCATCGTGCGCTCCTCCGGTTCGGGGCCCCGGTTCAGGGCAGGGTCCACCGCTGGTTGGTGCCGCCGTGGCAGCTCCAGACGATCAACTGGGTGCCGTCCGCCGACCCGCCGCCGTTGGCGTCCAGGCACCGGCCCGACTGCTGGTTCACCAGCGAACCGTTCGCGCCGGCCGCCCAGTTCTGGGCCGCGCCGCCGTTGCAGGTCCACAGGCGCACGACCGCGCCGTTGGCGCTGCCCGCCGCGTCCAGGCACTTGTCCAGCGCGCGCAACGTGGACCCGTTCACCGTCCAGCGCTGGTTCGCGCCGCCGTTGCACGTCCACAGCTGCACCCTCGCGCCGTCCGCCGTGCTGCCGCCGTTGACGTCCGCGCACTTGCCCGAGGAGCCCGTGATCGGCCCGGTGCGCGGGGTCGTCCCGCCCAGCTCCCTGATCCGGACGTTGCGGAACGACGCCTCGTCGTCGGGGCCGTGGTTCTGGAGGCCGATGTGCCCGGAGGCCAGGGACCGCGCCGGGTCGGTGTTGGTGAAGTCGTTGACCCGCACGCCGTTGAGGAACACCTGGAGGCGCTCGCCCTCGACCAGCAGCTCGAAGGTGTTCCACTCGCCGGGCGGGTTGAGCGCGGCGTCGCGCGCGGCCTGGTCGGCGGCCTTGAACCCGTAGACCGCGCCGGTGGTCCGGTCCTCGGCGTCGGAGGCGTCGATCTGCACCTCGTGGCCGTTGGCCAGCGCGGAGTTCGGGTCGGTGCCGGGCGGGAAGCCGATGACGACGCCGGAGTTGTCGTCGCCGGACACCCGCCAGTCCAGCTTGAGCGAGTACGAGCGGTACTCGCGCGCGCTGTTCCAGAGCATCCCCAGGCCGCCGAACGAGGTCAGCGTGTTGTCGGCGTTGGTGAAGCCGCCCGGCCCGGCCTGCGACCAGCCGGCGGTGGAACCGTTGTAGAGCGGGGTGTAGCCGTTCTCCGGTCGGCAGTCGGCCCTGGTCCGGTTGGCCGCGTACCGGATGCCCCCGAGGACCATCGCGCGGAACCCGGGCTCGGCGTAGCTGGACTGGCTGTGACCGCTGCCGGTGTAGAAGGAGCGCCCGCCCTGGACCGCCTTGCACCAGGTGTGCGGGTGGTCGGCCCCCATCGAGCCGCCGCTGTAGGTCGACTCGTCCAGGGTGGCCAGCACGCGGGCCGTGGACCGGACGCTGCCGCGGAAGTTGTACCACTCGTCGGTGCGGGTCCACGCCGGTGCGAGGTGCGCGGTGGCCGCGTGCGCCCGGTTCTCCACCCGGATCGTCGCCTGCTGCACCGCGGGGTGCGAGGTGAAGTAGGTGCCGACCAGCTCGCCGTAGAACGGCCAGTCGTACTCCGTGTCGGACGCCGAGTGGATGCCGACGTACCCGCCGCCGCCCCGGACGTAGGACTCGAACGCGGTCTGCTGGGTGGCGTTGAGCACGTCGCCGGTGGTGTTGAGGAACACCACGGCCTCGTACCGCGCCAGGTTGGCGGTGGTGAACTGGGCCGAGTCCTCGGTGGCGGTCACCGTGAAGCTGTTGGCCGCGCCCAGTTCCCGGACCAGCTGGGTGCCGGCCGGGATCGAGTCGTGGCGGAAGCCCGCGGTCTTGGAGAAGACCAGCACGTCGTACGGCGCGTCGGCCGCGGCGGCCGGCGGGGTGGAGCTGAGCGCGGCGACGGTCAGGGCCGCGGCGGCCACGCCGAGCGCGCGCCGGGCCAGCGGGCGTCTCGTCATCGGGTGTCTCGTCATCGGCTGTCCTCGCCGGTTCGTCGAGCGTGGGTCGGGTCGGTCAGGCTCCGGGTGCCCTGGCTCCGGGTGCTCGGGTCGGCGTCCGTCACGGCAGGGTCCACCGCTGGTTGGCGCCGCCGTGGCAGCTCCAGACGATCAACTGGGTGCCGTCCGCCGACCCGCCGCCGTTGGCGTCCAGGCACCGGCCCGACTGCTGGTTCACCAGCGAGCCG
The DNA here is from genome assembly GCF_051756985.1 of Saccharothrix sabaoui. Lineage (NCBI taxonomy): Bacteria > Bacillati > Actinomycetota > Actinomycetes > Pseudonocardiales > Pseudonocardiaceae > Saccharothrix > Saccharothrix sabaoui. The sequence goes on along the minus strand of NZ_JBPKJK010000202.1, from coordinate 8,038 downwards.
TTCGCACCGGCCGCCCAGTTCTGCGCCGCGCCGCCGTTGCAGGTCCACAACCGCACCAGGCTGCCGTCGGCCGTGCCGGCCGCGTCCAGGCACTTGTCCAGCGCGCGCAACGTCGTCCCGTTCACCGTCCAGCGCTGGTTCGCGCCGCCGTTGCACGTCCACAGCTGCACCTTCGCGCCGTCCGCCGTGCTGCCCGCGTTGACGTCCGCGCACTTGCCCGAGGAGCCCGTGACCGGCCCGGTCCGGGTGCCCGACGACGCGCCGAACGTGTAGGCGTCCACGTCGAACAAGGTGCCCGTGCCGCCCGCGAACGTCAGGTACAGCACGACCGTCCCCGTGGGCACGCCGGACAGCGCGGTGGACACCTCGGTGAAGGTCTCCCAACCGCCGGTCACCGGCACGGTCACCGTGCCCAGCACCGCTCCGGTGGGCGACCCGGTGCGCACGGAGATCGTGCCGCCCGCCCCGGCGGACGACACCCGGGCGGCGAACCTGGTCGTCCCGCCGAGCGCGTACGGCTCGAACGCGATCCAGTCCCCGTTCTGGATGTCGCCCACCGTGCGCCCGCCCTCGGCCGCCGCCTTGTCGTAGAGGCCGGTGCCGGACTGGGTCGAGTAGTGCTCGGCCTGGCGGTGCCGCAGCTGGAGCACGTGCTGCGTGTGGGTGGTCACCGGCGGCTGGCCGTTCGCACCGGAGTCGGTGTACTCGGCGTCGAACACCGCGAACAGGTTCGCCGCCGTGTCGTGCTCGCCGTCCACCGGGATCTGCAACGTGCCGGAGCAGCCGGTCCGCGAGGTGATCGGGTGCCCGTGGCTGTCGTGGCCGAGCACGTAGCTGACCTTCACCCTGGCGCAGTCGATCGTGCCGTCCTCCGGGTCCGAGGCCGTGACCGTGAACGGGACGCTGTCGCCGAAGCTGAACAGGGTGCCGTTGGCCGGTGTGTCGAGCCGGACCGTCGGCGCCGTGTTGCCCACCGAGATCGACACCGTGGCGGCCCCGGAGCGACCGCCGGGGTCGGTCACCGTGAGCGTCACCGCGTACTGGCCGTTGGCGGTGTAGGTGTGGGCGGGGTTGGCCGCGGTGGACCGGGTGCCGTCGCCGAAGTCCCACGAGTAGGACAGCGCGCCGCCCTCGGGGTCCGAGGAGCCGGCCGAGGAGAAGTTCACGGTCAGCGGCGCGCCGCCGGACGTGCGGTCGGCGGCGGCCCGCGCGGTCGGCGCGCGGTTGCCCGCCGGGTTGTACTCGATGCGGTAGAGCGCGGAGCTGGCGTCGCCGCTGCCCCAGCCGGTGCCGTAGTCCAGCACGTACAGGGCGCCGTCCGGGCCGAAGGTCGCGTCCATGACCTGCGTGCCGCGCCACGGGAATTCGCTGATCTGCCCGGCGGACCCGTCGGCGTTGACGTCGATGGTCTTGATCCAGCGGCGGCCGAACTCGGTGGCGAACACGTGCCCGTCCAGCGAGGCCGGGAACTTGACCGACGACGGGTTCGCCGCGTCGTACCGGTACACCGGCGCGCTCATCGGGGACTCCGAGCCGCAGCCGAACGCGGCGACCGAGCAGTTGTCGTACTTGATCCACGCCGCGCGGGCGGCCGGCAGGGTGCCCAGCCCGGTGTTGCGCGGGGAGTTGTTGACCGGGGCGGCGCAGTTGAACCGGTTCCCGGACGGCCCGGAGGGGAAGGTGTAGTCCACGTACGCCTCGGCGGTGGTGTTCGAGCCGACGCAGTAGGGCCAGCCGAAGTTGCCCGCCGAGGTGATCCGGTTGAACTCCACCAGGCCGGCCGGTCCGCGCGCGGAGGTGCTCGTGCCCGCGTCCGGCCCGTACTCGCCGAGGTGGATGGCGCCGGTGGGCTTGTCCACGTTGAAGCGGAACGGGTTGCGCAGGCCCATCGCGTAGATCTCCGGGCGGGTGTTGGCGGTGCCCTGTGCGAAGAGGTTGCCGGCCGGGATCGAGTACGACCCGTTGGCGTTCACCTTGATCCGGAGCACCTTGCCGCGCAGGTCGTTGGTGTTGCCGGCGCTGCGCTGGGCGTCGTAGGCGGGGTTGCGGTTGGTCCGCTCGTCGATGGGCGTGTAGCCGGCCGAGTCGAACGGGTTCGAGTCGTCGCCGGTGGACAGGTACAGGTTGCCCGCCGCGTCGAAGTCGATGTCACCGCCGACGTGGCAGCACATGCCCCGGTCGGTCGGCACGTCCAGCACGGTCACCTGGCTGGAGGTGTTCAGCGTGAAGTCGGCGTTGAGGGTGAATCGGGACAGCCGGTTGACCCCCTTCCACGCCGAGAAGTCCGTCCCGGTGGCCGGCGCGTCACCGGCGGGGGTGGACAGCGGCGGCGCGTAGAACAGGTAGACGTGCCGGTTGGAGGCGAAACCGGGGTCCACCCCGACGCCCTGGAGCCCTTCCTCGTCGTGCGTGTAGACCGGCACCGTGCCGACCACGGCGGTGACGCCGTCGGCCGTGGTGCGGCGCAGCGTCCCGTTGCGGGAGGTGTGCAGCACGGAGCGGTCCGGCAGCACGGCGAGCGTCATCGGCTCGCCCACCTCGGCGACCCCCCGGGCCAGTTCGACCTGCTGGAAGTCGGCCGGGTTGACCGCGTGCGCGGCGGCCGGCGCCGACGAGCCGACCACCGTCGCCACCACGCCGGCGGCCACGAGGAGGACGGCGGCCGACGCCGCCCTGACTCGGTGTCTCATGGCTGGCTCACACCCCTTGATGTCGTCTGGCGGGTTGGGCACGGTCGCGCGGCGGTCGTGCCGACAAGGCGCGGCGAAGTGGTCGCGGCCGAATTCCGCCGGGCGCGACGCGGTGCCGTGGTTCGACCCGGTGAAGAACCGGGGAGAATGGGAAAAGTGCTAAAAGCCGGGTGAACGGCGGACGTGAGCACGTCGATGTTTTCGCCGCACTGGGAAGTCTCCCTCGTCATCGTCGACGGGCGTGACCGGACCGTGCACCACGGGGGCCGGCACAACCGGGCCCCTCGGCACCGTAGCCAGCGGCAACACCACGAGTCAACGCTCAACGCTGCTAAAATTGTTAGCGCTAACTTGAGCACCGAATGGCCGAATGAGCGCTGATCCAACGGCTTCCGTACTCGACCTGGGGCGATTCCACGAGGTCACACGGCCGGATGTTGTTATCGCTCACAGAAAAGTGCCGGCGACGATTGACGGACGCGTCGAACGATGGCTACCTTGCCCGAAGGCTTCGGTTGAGCTGTGGGCGCCCCGCCTCCACGAGGGGCCGGCGACCCACCAGCCCGTCCGTCAACGATGACGATGGGACTTCCCGTGCGACGAACACCCCCGGCCCGCCGCGCACCGCGCGTCGAATCACCGCTCCCGATTCACCGGCGGGGACCACTGCCCTTTCCCGGAACGCGGTGACCGCGCGACGACGCCGCCGCGGCGAAACGCCCCCGTGACCAGCAGGTAGCGCGCAGAGGAGGTGACCATGCCCGGCCACGCCCGCACGTCCCGCCACGACTACGACGAGTCACGAGAGGATGTAAGCTGGTCGGGCGGTGTCGAGCCGCCACACTCTTCGGGTGACCCGTCACGAAGGAGCGGCGTTGACGGATGGCGCACTTGTCCCGGGGGCCGCGACCGGCGCGCCGGCCGGGCAGCAGGGCGCCACTCGGTCGAGCGAGCCGTACCGCCCCGGTTACGAGCTGGTGGCCGAGCAGATCCTCCAGCTCATCGCCGAGCTGGAGCTGCGGCCCGGCGACCGGATGCCGACCGAGAACGAGCTGGCCGCGCGGATGGGCACCAGCCGGACCGTGGTCCGGGAAGCGGTCAAGATCCTCTCCGCGATCGGGCGGGTGCGGGCGCACAAGGGGCGCGGTCTCTACGTGGCCGACGACGAGGGCATGCTCGGCTCCTCCCGCTGGGGCGGCTTCTTCCTGCCGACCAACCTCGACCACGTCTACATGCTCTTCGAGTTCCGCCGGGTCCAGGAGACCGCGGCCAGCAGGCTGGCCGCGATCCACGCGACCCCGGCGGAGCTGCGCGCCATCGGCGAGGCCGCCGAGACGTGCCGGCAGGGCCACCTGACCGACCAGGCCGCGCTGTTCGACCGGGGCGACGAGGACTTCCACCTCGCGGTCGCCGCCGCGTCGCACAACCAGTTCCTCGTCGCCGCGGTGCGCGAGGCCCGCCGCCTGCAGCACCAGTCGAGCACCATCGGCCTGCACGGCACCGTCGGCGGTCACGCGGCGGAGGCGGTCGAGGAGCACATCGCGATCTACCACGCGATCCGCGACGGCGACCCCGAGGCCGCCGCGCAGGCCGCCGCCCTCCACCTGGACAACACGCTCCAGGACTACCGCAGCGAGATCCAGCGCCGCCTCTTCGGCTGATCCCCCGGTGCCGGGCAGTTCCCCGGTGCCCGCGGCCGTGCCGCCGAACCCCCGCCCGGGTCGGCGACGGGTCCCGCGCGCCCCACGCCTGACACCCGCCACACCTGACACCCGCCGGGCTTGACGCCCGCCGGGGCCGACCGGCGACCCCGCCGGGCACCGACCTCCCGCACCCCCGCCGCCGCGCCATGCGACCAGTCGCTTCCCAGTGCCCCAGAGGAGTGGCCATGCGACACAGATCCACGCGCCTGTTCTCGATCCTGGGGTGCGCGCTGCTGATGATCGGGCTGACCTCGACGCCCGCTCCCGCGCACCCCGAGGGGTTCCACGTCCTGCTGTTCAGCAAGACCGCCGCCGGGGCCTACCGGCACGACTCGATCCCGGCCGGGATCACGATGTTCGAGCAGTTGGCCGCCCAGAACGAGTGGGAGCTGACCAGGAGCGAGGACTCGTCGGTGTTCAACGACGCCGCCCTCGCCACGTACGACGTGGTCGTCATGCTCCAGACCTCCGGCATGGTGTGGGACAACGACGCGCAGCGCTCCGCCGCGCAGAGGTACATGCGCGGCGGCGGGGGCTTCGTCGCGATCCACAACGCGACGGACATGAACGTCGAGCAGCAGTTCCCGTGGTGGGACCAGGTCCTCGGCGCCACCATGACGCAGCACTCGGCCACCGTGTCCGGCACCGCCAAGGTCGCCGACCGCAAGCACCCGTCCGGCACCGCGCTGCCGGACCGGTGGACGCGCACCGAGGAGTGGTACAACTTCACCCGCTCGGTCCGCGGCAACGCGCACGTGCTGGTCACCGCCGACGAGACGACCTACGACCCCGGCACGAGCCGGATGGGGTACGACCACCCGATCTCGTGGTGCCGCAACTTCGAGGGCGGCCGGCTGTGGGCCACCGCCATGGGGCACCAGGCGTCCAGCTACTCCGAGCCCCTGTTCCGCGAGCACGTCAAGGGCGGGGTGGAGTCGGCGGGCGGCAAGGTCCAGGCCGACTGCGGCCCCACCGCGTGGAGCAGCTTCGAGAAGGTGACGCTGGACGACAACACGGTGGGACCGGCGGCGCTCGACGTCGCCGGGGACGGCCGCGTGTTCTACGCGGAGTACGGCGGCCGGGTGAAGGTCTTCAAGCCGGACACCCGCACCACGGTCACCGCGGCGACCCTCAGCGTCTACACCGGCGGCGAGGACGGCCTGACCGGGCTCGCCCTCGATCCCAACTTCGCCACCACCAGGTGGGTCTACCTGATGTACTCGCCCGCCGGCGGCGGCGAGGACATCGCGCGGGTCTCCCGGTTCACCGTGAACGGCGACGCGCTGGACCTGTCCAGCGAGCGGGTGGTGCTCAAGGTCCCGTCGTCGCGCCAGGCCCCGGAACCGGGTCACACCGGCGGGTACCTCGCGTTCGGCCCGAGCGGCAACCTCTACATCGGCACCGGCGACGACGTCCAGCCGCACCGCTCCGACGGTTACGCGCCGATCGACGAGCGGCCGGGCTGGGCGAACAACGACGTGCAGGGCACCTCGGCCAACACCAACGACCTGCGCGGCAAGATCCTGCGCATCCACCCGGAGGCGAACGGGACCTACACCGTCCCGGCGGGCAACATGTTCGCTCCCGGCACGGCCAGGACGAAGCCCGAGATCTACGCGATGGGCTTCCGCAACCCGTTCCGGTTCTCGGTGCACCCGACGACGGGCGTGGTCTACGCGGCCGACTACGGCCCCGACGCGGCCAACGACAACGCGAACCGCGGCCCCGGCGGGACCGTGGAGTGGAACGTCATCACCTCGCCCGGCTTCTACGGCTGGCCGTACTGCATCGGCGACAACATCCCGTTCAACGACTACAACTTCGCCACCGGCCAGTCGGGCGCCAAGTTCAACTGCGACCGGCCGGTGAACAACTCGCCCAACAACACCGGGCTCACCGAGCTGCCCGCCGCGCGCAAGGCCGACGTCTGGTACGGCAACGGCGCGAACGGCAACAAGTTCCCGGAGATGGGCAGCCCGTCGGGCGGCGAGGCGCCCGGCGCGTTCCCGGTCTACCGGTACGACGCGAACAACCCCTCCCCCACCAAGTTCCCGGCCTACTTCGACCAGACGCCGTTCTTCGGCGAGTGGTCGCGCAACCGGATGTGGGAGTTCCGGGTCGGTCAGGACGGGAAGCTGTTGAAGATCAACGACTTCCTGCCGAACCTGCCCTTCAAGTCGCCGCTGGACATGAAGTTCGGCCCGGACGGGGCGATGTACCTGCTCGAATGGGGCTCCGGCTACGGTCGGGACAACCCCGACTCCGGGCTCTACCGCATCGACTACAAGAGCGGCGACCGCAGTCCGGTCGCGACCGCGACGGCGACGCCCACCTCCGGTTCCTCCCCCCTGGCGGTGCGGTTCTCCAGCGCCGGCTCCGGTGACCCCGAGGGCGGCCCGGTGACCTACCGGTGGGAGTTCGGCGACGGCGGCACGTCCACCGAGGCCAACCCCGCGCACACCTACACGGCCAGGGGGCAGTTCAACGCCAAGCTCACCGTCACCGACGCGGGCGGGAAGTCCGGCGTGACGAACGTGATCGTGACCTCGGGCAACACCGCGCCCACGGTCAACCTGAGCGTCCCCGACGGCGGTGTGTTCGGCTGGGGCGACACGATCCCGTACACCGTCACGGCCACCGACCCCGAGGACGGCACCGCCGACTGCGCCAGGGTGACCACCACCCCCGCGCTGGGCCACGACCAGCACGGGCACGACCTCGCCCCGATCCCCGGCTGCACGGGCACGTTCAAGGCCGAGACCGACAGCGCGCACGCCGAGCTGAACTCGTTCTGGGTGGCGGCGAGCAGGTACACCGACAACGGCGCGACCGGCGTGCCCGCGCTGGAGGGCAGCCGGAAGGTGCTGCTGCAACCCAAGCGCAAGCAGGTCGAGTACTTCACCGGCTCCTCCGGCGTGCGGGTCGTGGCGCAGTCCGGCGCGGAGTCGGGCGGCCGGGTCGGCGACATCGGCAACAACGACTGGGTCTCGTTCACCCCGTACAACCTCACCGGCGTCAACCAGGTGTCCGTGCGGCTGTCCTCACCGGGCGGTGGCGGGTCGATCGAGCTCCGGGCCGGTTCGCCGACGGGGGCGCTGGTCGCGACGGTCCCGGTCCCGAGCACCGGCGGCTGGGACAACTACGCGAGCACGCCCGCGGTGAACGTCACCAACCCCGGCGGCACCACGGAGCTGTTCCTGGTGTTCAAGACCGGCACGGGCACCACCTACGACGTCGACTCGATGACGTTCGTCGGGCCGGGGGTCGGCACGCCGGGCACCGGCGGCGGGACGGGCCGGGTCGTCGGCGTCGGCGGCAAGTGCGTCGACGTCAACGCCGCCGGCACCGCCGACGGCACCAAGGTCCAGCTGTGGACCTGCAACGACGGCGCCAACCAGCGGTGGACGCGCGCCGGGCAGACGCTCCAGGCCCTGGGCAAGTGCCTCACCGTCAACGGCGGCAGCACCGCGGACGGCGCGCTGGTGCAGCTGTGGAGCTGCAACGGCTCGGCGGCCCAGAACTGGTCGGCGCAGTCGGACGGCACGCTCCGCAACGGCACCAAGTGCCTGGACGCCAACGGCGGCAGCTCCGCCGACGGGACGCAGCTCATCACCTGGACCTGCAACGGCGGCACCAACCAGCGGT
>NZ_JBPKJK010000201.1:0-14465 GCF_051756985.1 Saccharothrix sabaoui | reverse complement strand
TCGGCGTCGCGCCTGCTCTCGTCGATCTCCGCGTCGCTCGGGTTGGGCGGTGGCGGCGGCACGGCGACCGCCGACCCCACCAGGGCGAGCACCGCGGACACCACGAGCACGACGAAGACCACCCACCGAGTCACGACACCCGCCTCCCGCCGTTCGGCTCACCGCGTTGCGCCGGACGGCGGCACGCGATCACGTGCCGGAACGATGCCACCACCGCCGCGTCGCCACCACTCGACCCGGGCGCACCATCAGCCACACGGGTCACACGGGTTTCGCGGGCGCGACATCAGTTCACCCCGCGCTCCCGGTCCGCCCAGTAGGGCTCGCGCAGCTTGAACTTCTGCACCTTGCCGGTCGCGGTGCGCGGGATGGCGTCGCGGAACTCCACCGACGTCGGCGCCTTGTACCCGGCCAGCCGCGCCTTGCAGTGGGCGATCAGCTCGGCCTCGGTGACCTCCGCCCCCTCGGCGGTCACGACCAGCGCCTTGATCGTCTCGCCCCACTTCTCGTGCGGCACGCCGACGACCGCCGCCTCGGCCACGGCGGGGTGGCTGAACAGGGCGTCCTCGACCTCGATGGACGACACGTTCTCGCCGCCGGTGATGATCACGTCCTTCTTGCGGTCGGAGATCGTGAGGTGGCCCTCGTCGTCGAGCGCTCCGCCGTCGCCGGTGTGGAACCAGCCGCCGTCCAGCGCCTCGGCGGTCGCCCCCGGGTTGTCCCAGTAGCCGTCCATGACGACGTTCCCGCGGGCCAGCACCTCACCGCTCTCCGAGATCCGCAGCCGCACGCCGAGGCCGGGCGCGCCGGCCCGCGACAGCTTGCGGGCGCGCTCCTCCGGGGCCAGGTCGTCATCACCCGGTCGGGTGCGGTTGAAGGTGAGCAGGGGCGAGGTCTCGGTCAGGCCGTACAGCTGGAGGAACTCCCAGCCCAGCTCCTCGGCGACGCGCGCGATGGTGCGGCTGGGCGGCGGCGCGCCGGCGCAGACGATCCGCACCCGGCCGCGGCCCGGGACCTCGCCGTCCCAGTCCCGGGCGGCGTCGAGGACCGCGTTCCACACGGCGGGCGCGCCGCACATGAGGGTGACGCCGTGGTCGCGGACCCGCCGCAGGATCTCGGTGCCGTCGACCTTGCGCAGCACGACCTGCGGCACGCCGAGCCCGGCCAGGCCGAACGGCATCCCCCAGCCGTTGCAGTGGAACATCGGCAGCACGTGCAGGTACACGTCGCGCTCCCACACGCGGGCGTGCAGGGCGAACGTGACGGCGTTGAGCCAGGTGTTGCGGTGGGTCATCCGCACGCCCTTGGGGCGGGCCGTGGTGCCGGAGGTGTAGTTGATCGTCGCGGTGGCGTCCTCGTCGGGCGCGCCCCACGGCCGGGGCTCGGCGTCGAAGCGCATCAGCGCCTCGGACTCCTCGCCGAGGGTGAACCGGTGCCGGGCGGTGACGCCGGGCAGGTCCAGCTCGGGGTCGACGAGCAGCACCGACGCGCCGCTGTGCCCGACGATGTAGGACACCTCGTCGGGCCGCAGGCGGAAGTTGACGGGCACGCAGACGCGCCCGGACGCCGGGACGGCGTGCAGCAGTTCGAGCAGCCGGGCCGAGTTGTGGCTGACCACGGCCACCCGCTCGCCCTCGCCGACGCCGAGCGCGTCGAACCCGGCCTGCCAGGCGCGGACGCGGTCGGCGAACGCGCCGTAGGTCGTGGCCGGCACGGGCGGCGCGGGCTGGTCGGGCTCGTCGACGACGGCGGTGGTCCCGGCGAAGACCTGCTCCGCCCGGTGGAGGAAGTCGGCGACGGTCAGGGGTACGCGCATGCGAACCGACCTTATGGGCCGTTCCGCGGGCCGGCTAGGCCGCGGGACGGTCCCGCGCGCCCACCGCTTCGCGTGTCCGCGCCGGGGCCCCGCCGGGCGGGCCGGCGGTCACCAGGTGCTCGGGTCGCCCCACGTGCGCACCGGCCCGGTGGCGGTCACCGGCACGGCCACCAGCTCCGGCAGCGCCTCCTCGGCCGGCGCGCGCACCACGGCCGCCGCCAGGTCGTCGCACGGCGTGGGCCCGGGGTTGACCACCACCACGGCCGCGCCCGCCCGCGCCGCGAGCGCGACCAGGTCCGAGGCGGGCGACACGGTCAGCGACGTGCCGACCGCGAGCAGCGCGTCGCAGTCCAGCGCGGCGGCCCTCGCCGCGCGCAGCACGGGGTCGGGCACCGGCTCGCCGAACGCCACCACCGCCGGTCGCGGCACGCCGCCGCACACCGCGCACACCGGGGTGGCCGCGCCCGCGCGCACCTGCGCCAGGGCCTCCTCCACGGGCGCGCCGGCGCCGCACGACACGCACACCACGCGCGCCATCGACCCGTGCAGCTCCAGCACCTCCGCCGACCCGGCCCTCCGGTGCAGCCCGTCGACGTTCTGCGTCAGCAGCGACCGCACCCGCCCGGCGCGCTCCAGCTCCGCCAGCGCGAGGTGGGCGGCGTTGGGTCGGGCGGTCCACATCGGATCATCCAGCCAGGACCGCCACGCCGAGCGCCGCGCCGCCGCCGAGGCGAGGTAGGCCGAGGCGCTGAAGGAGAACCGCGCCACGCCCGACGGGAACGACACGCCCGCGCCGGTGAGCACGGTGATCCGCCGCGCGACGGCCATCACGTCCCGTGCACCCATGCCACCACCGTCCCACACGCCTGCGAGCATGGCGCGGTGCGCAGGACGTGGACGGGTGTCGGGCTCGGGTCTGTCGGGTTGATCACAGCCGTGGTGGGGACGTTCCTGCCGTGGCTGCGCTCCGGGACGGTCGACAGGACGAGTTACGAGGTGCTCGCGCTCCGTGGTTTCGCCGGGTTGGACGGTGTGCCGGGCGAGGTGGTGCGGGGGCTGTGGGTGGGTTTGATCCCCCTGGCGGTGTGCGCGATGGCCCTGTGGGTGATGCGCTTTCCCCGAATCGGTGCTTGTCTCGCGCTGATTTTTGGCACCATCACGGGAACGGTGGCGGCTCTCGCCGCCGTCCAAGGGGGCGACGGGGCGGCACTGGTCGGGATCAGCTCGACGGGACCGGTGGTGAGCCTCGGTGGTGCCGTGCTGGGGATCGCGGGGGCGATCACCGTGCTCACCGCGAAAACCCGCACAGCGAACAGCAGTCCAGGAGGATCTCCGTGACCCACCCAGGTGGCGGCGGCGGCGAGTGGCCGCCGCAGAACAACCCCTACGGCCAGCCCCAGCAGCCCGGCTACCCGCAGGGCGGCTACCCGCAGCAGCAGCCCGGGTACCCGCAGACCGGCCCGCAGGGGTTCCAGCAGCCCCAGCAGGGTTTCCCGCAGCAGGGTTTCCCCCAGCAGGGCTTCCCGCAGCAGCCCTACGGCCAGCAGCAGCCCTACGGGCAGCCGCCGGTCGGCTACGGCGCCGAGCCGCCGAAGAAGAAGCGCACCGGCCTGGTCGTGACCGCGATCGTCGCCGTCCTCGTGCTCGCCGCGGGCACGGTCGGCACGGTGTGGGCGCTGCGCAGCTCCGACGACGTCGCGGCGGGCTCGGAGAGCCCCTCCACCGCGGCGAACAACCTGCTCAGCGCGCTGGGCAGCGGTGACGTGCTGGGCATCATGAACGGCCTGGCGCCCGCCGAGGCGGCGCTGAGCAAGGACTACACCGAGGCCACGGTCAGCGAGGCCAAGCGGCTGGAGATCCTGAAGAAGGAAGCCGACCCCAACAAGGTCAGCGGCGTCGAGATCAAGAGCGAGGGCATCAAGTTCGACGACGCCGCCGCGGAGAAGGTCAACGACCACCTGACGATCAACAAGGTGGTCGAGGGCAGGATCACGATCACCTCGGACGTCAAGCAGATCCCGTTGACCGACAAGCTGGTCGACGCGCTCGGCGCGGAGCTGGACCGGGCCGCGCCGCAGACCGAGACGCTGGACTTCGCGAAGGTGAAGGCCGACCGCAAGGGCAAGCCGATCGGCATCGCCACCATCAAGGTCGGGGACGACTGGTACCCGAGCCTCTTCTACACCATCGCGCACGCCGCGCTGGAGGAGGAGGACCTGAAGTGGCCCGCCAAGGGCATCGCGCCCGCCGGCGCCGGTTCGGCCGGCGACGCCGCGAAGCAGCTCGTGGAGAAGGCGCTCGACGGTGACCTGGAGGGTGTCATCGCCCTGCTGCCGCCGGACGAGATGGGCGTGCTCCAGGACGTCGGCCCGGTCCTCCTCGACCAGGTGGGTCGGACGGCCGCGAGCGGCGCGAAGCTGATCGACCTGGAGACGGACACGAAGGACGTCACCGGCGGCGTGCAGGTGACGGTCCGCAGGCTCGTGCTGGAGGTCAACGGCGAGCAGGGCGAGATCACCCGCGACGGCGACTGCTACACGGCCAAGGCCGAGGGCGAGACGCAGCGGCTGTGCGCGGACGAGATCACGCAGCTGGTGGAGCAGCAGGGCGGTCGCGACATCCCCGCCGCGGCGATCGACGTCATCGGCCGGGTCGGCGCGCAGGTGCTCAAGGACGGCGTCGGCGTGGTCGCCACCGAGGTGGACGGCAAGTGGTACGTCAGCCCGTTCCGCACCTACAGCGAGATCTTCCTGACGCTGATGCGCGGCCTGGAGCCGAAGGACCTGGACGAGCTGATCAAGGCGGTCAAGTAACACCACGCGGGACCTCTCGGCCCCCGTCGCGGACTACCCGCGGCGGGGGCCGAGCGCCGTGCCGAGCCAGGTCGCGGCCACCACGAGCAGCGCGGCGACCACGCCGGAGAGCGCGAGGGCGCCCACGACGCCGTCCTGGTGGGAGAGCGACCACAGCACGTTGCCCACGGGCGGGGTGCGGCCGAACAGGAGCACGAGCACGACGAGGGCGGTCGCCGCGAGCACGGACCAGCCGGCCTGGCCGATCACCGGCCGCGCGCACAGCAGGCCCAGGCCGACGCCGGCCAGCGCGCACACCGCGAGCGCCGCGAACCCGGCGAGCACGGTCGACGGCGGGTAGGGCCGGGGTTGGGTGAGCACCGGGACCAGCGCGGCGACGGTGGCCACGGCCAGGGCGGCCAGCGAGGCCAGCACCGCCACGGCGGCCTGCACGCGGGCCCAGCCGCCGGCCGCGACGACGGTGACCGAGCGCCGCACCGGGTCCTCGGCGCTCGCGACGACCACGGTCAGCCACACCGACACCGGGTGGACCAGCACGCACGTCCCGGCGTACGCGGGCAGCGGCGGGCCGGCGTCGGAGGCGTAGAGCATCCCGAGGACGGCCGCGAACAGCAGCAGCGGGGGCAGCCAGCGCTGGGTCCGCAGCACGTCGGCGAGCAGGTACCGCACCAGCGCGATCACGACCGCACGCTCCGCACCGAGCAGCCCAGCCGCAGCGCCTCGGCGAGGACGCCGTCGCTGTACCCGGACCGCACCTCGACCCGCGCGCCACCGCCGACCGCCTGGGCCACCGACACCCCCTCCAAGCCGCTGATCAGCGGGAACGACTCGCCGACCCGGTCCAGTTCGATCACCACCGCGCCCGCGCGCACCGCGCCCAGGGACACCTCGCGCATCCCGGGCACGACGTGCCCGTGGTGGTCGGTGAGCACGACGGCCGCCCCGGAGGAGGCCACCAGCTCCCCCAGCACCGCGCCCGCCGCCGCGTCGAGGCCGGACCACGGCTCGTCGAGGACCAGCAGGTCGGCGGCGTGCAGGGCCTGGGCCAGCGCGACCTTCTGCGCGTTGCCCTTGGACAGGGTGGCCAGCGGCGCGTCCGGGTCGCCGACGAACCCCAGGTCGTCCAGCAGGTCCCGGCGCACCGGCACGCCGCGCACGGCGGCCAGGTGGCGCAGGTAGTCGCGGGCGGAGAGCCGCACCCCGGTGGGGAAGCGCTCGGGCACGTACCCGACCGACGGGCCGCGCTCGACGCGCCCGGCCGACGGGGCGGTCACCCCGGCCGCGACGCGCAGCGCGGTGGACTTGCCCGACCCGTTCCCGCCGCGCAGCGCGACCACCTCGCCGGGGCCGACGTCCAGCGTGAAGTCGCGCAGCACCCACGGCCCGCGCCCGTAGCGCTTGCCGATTCGATCAAGACGCACCACGGGTGTGATGATGCCCGGACCGGGGTGGGGCCGGGTTGAAGCCGCATACAGGACAAGCGTACTGTTTGGGGTAGGAGGGCACCGCGCCGACAGGTGCGGGAGACTCGGCAGCAGTTCCGAACAAGCAGTTCCCAACCGACTTTGCGCGTCACCAGATGTCACCAGATGGAGTTCCAGTGACTGCACCAGCGAGCAAGGACAGCTTCGGCGCCCGCGGCACGCTCACCGTCGGCGACGCCTCGTACGAGGTGTTCCGGCTGAGCGCCGTCGAGGGCGCGGAGCGCCTGCCGTACAGCTTGAAGATCCTGCTGGAGAACCTGCTCCGCACCGAGGACGGGGCGAACATCACCGCCGACCACGTGCGGGCCCTCGGCAGCTGGGACCCGTCGGCCGAGCCGAACACGGAGATCCAGTTCACCCCCGCCCGCGTGGTGATGCAGGACTTCACCGGCGTGCCCTGCGTGGTCGACCTGGCCACCATGCGCGAGGCCGTCACGCAGCTGGGCGGCGACCCGACGAAGGTCAACCCCCTCGCCCCCGCCGAGCTGGTCATCGACCACTCGGTGATCGCCGACATCTTCGGCCGCCCGGACGCGTTCGAGCTGAACGTCGACCTGGAGTACGAGCGCAACAGGGAGCGCTACCAGTTCCTGCGCTGGGGCCAGACCGCGTTCGACGAGTTCAAGGTCGTCCCCCCGGGCACCGGCATCGTGCACCAGGTGAACATCGAGCACCTGGCCCGCGTCGTCATGGTCCGCAACGGCCAGGCGTACCCGGACACCCTGGTGGGCACCGACAGCCACACCACGATGGTCAACGGCATCGGCGTGCTCGGCTGGGGCGTCGGCGGCATCGAGGCCGAGGCCGCGATGCTCGGCCAGCCCGTGTCGATGCTGATCCCGCGCGTGGTCGGCTTCAAGCTGCACGGCGAGCTGCCCGCGGGCGCCACCGCCACCGACCTGGTGCTGACGATCACCGAGATGCTGCGCAAGCACGGCGTGGTCGGCAAGTTCGTCGAGTTCTACGGCTCGGGCGTCGGCGCGGTGCCGCTGGCCAACCGCGCCACCATCGGCAACATGAGCCCGGAGTTCGGCTCGACCTGCGCGATCTTCCCGATCGACGGCGAGACCATCGACTACCTGAAGCTGACCGGCCGCTCGGCCGAGCAGCTGGCGCTGGTCGAGGCGTACGCCAAGGAGCAGGGCCTGTGGCACGACCCGGCCGTCGAGCCGGTGTACTCGGAGTCGCTGGAGCTGGACCTGTCGACGGTCGTGCCGTCGATCGCCGGCCCGAAGCGCCCGCAGGACCGCATCGAGCTGGTCGCCGCCAAGACGGCGTTCCGCGAGGCGCTCGGCGCGTACGTGTCGAACACCGAGCAGACCTCCGAGTCCAGCGTGGACGAGGCCGTCGAGGAGACGTTCCCGGCCAGCGACCCGATCTCCCCCGCCGACGGCGACAACGGCGGCGCGCCGCGCGTGGTGCACACCGCGGCCGAGGGCGCCGAGGGCCGCCCGTCCAACCCGGTCAAGGTGAGCCTGGACGGCGCCGAGTTCGAGCTGGACCACGGCGCGGTCGCCATCGCCGCGATCACCTCGTGCACCAACACGTCGAACCCGTCGGTGATGATCGGCGCGGCGCTGCTCGCGAAGAAGGCCGTGGAGAAGGGCCTGGAGCGCAAGCCGTGGGTGAAGACCACCCTGGCGCCGGGCTCCAAGGTCGTCATGGACTACTACGAGCGCGCGGGCCTGCTGCCGTACCTGGAGAAGCTGGGCTTCCACCTGGTCGGCTACGGCTGCACCACGTGCATCGGCAACTCCGGCCCGCTGCAGGAGGAGATCTCCGCGGGCATCAACCACGGCGACCTGGCCGCCGTGTCGGTGCTGTCCGGCAACCGGAACTTCGAGGGCCGGATCAACCCCGACATCAAGATGAACTACCTCGCGTCCCCGCCGCTCGTGGTGGCGTACGCGCTGGCCGGCTCGATGGACAAGGACATCACCACCGAGCCGCTGGGCACCGACCAGAACGGCGAGCCGGTGTACCTGGCCGACATCTGGCCGTCGCCGCAGGAGGTCTCCGAGGTCGTCGCCGCGTCGATCTCCCCGGAGGGCTTCACCAAGGGCTACGCCGACGTGTTCGCGGGCGACCAGCGCTGGCAGTCGCTGCCCACGCCGACCGGCAAGACGTTCGAGTGGGCCGAGGACTCCACCTACGTGCGGAAGCCCCCGTACTTCGAGGGCATGCGGATGGAGCCGTCCCCGGTGACCGAGATCGGCGGCGCGCGCGTGCTCGCGCTGCTGGGCGACTCGGTGACCACGGACCACATCTCCCCGGCCGGCGCCATCAAGGCCGACTCGCCCGCGGGCAAGTACCTCACCGAGCACGGCGTGGAGCGCAAGGACTTCAACTCCTACGGCTCGCGGCGCGGCAACCACGAGGTCATGATCCGCGGCACGTTCGCCAACATCCGGCTGCGCAACCTGCTGCTCGCCGACGAGAACGGCGGCCAGGGCGTGCAGGGCGGCTTCACCCGCGACTTCCTGGCGGAGGGCGCGCCGCAGACCACGATCTACGACGCGTCGGTCGCCTACGCGGAGGCCGGTGTGCCGCTGGTCGTGCTGGCGGGCAAGGAGTACGGCTCCGGCTCGTCGCGCGACTGGGCCGCGAAGGGCACCTCGCTGCTGGGCGTGCGCGCCGTCATCGCCGAGTCGTTCGAGCGCATCCACCGCTCCAACCTCATCGGCATGGGCGTGCTGCCCCTCCAGTTCCCGAACGGCGAGACCGCCTCGTCGCTCGGCCTGGACGGCACGGAGACGTTCGACTTCACCGGCATCACCGCGCTCAACGACGGCGACACGCCGCGCACCGTGCACGTGACCGCCGCGAAGCAGGACGGCTCGAAGGTCGAGTTCGACGCGGTCGTCCGCATCGACACCCCCGGCGAGGCGGACTACTACCGCAACGGCGGCATCATGCAGTACGTGCTCCGCAAGATGGTCCGCAGCTAGTCCGGACCGGGAGCGCAGGGGCCGTCCACCTCCGGGTGGGCGGCCCCTGCCGCGTTTCAGCGCCCGAACCGGGAGCGCAGGCCCCGGACGAACTTCTGCGACCATTCGGCGGCCATTTTCCCGGCGACCCGGAATGCTTTTCCGGACACATACGTGAAACGCCGTCGAACAAACCGTCGAAAACTGTCGAAACTGTCGAACAGGTCCACGGTTGTGAATTTGGTTGACATCCGCGAACCGACCCCCTGAAAGTGGCGACATCGCCGCCAGCGTGCCCAACCCACGTACAGCCGACGACGAGGTCGGCCCAGGTCCAACGGAGGACTTCGTGAGGAGAACACCCGCGTTAGCGATTGCCGCGACGCTCATCGGCGGTATCACCACGGCCATCACCGCGACCACGCCCGCCGCCGCCGCGGAGGCGTCGCCGATCGGCTTCGCGTCGGTCAACGCCCTCGGCCAGAACGGGACCACCGGTGGCGCGGGCGGCGCGACCGTGACGGTCGGCAGCGCGTCGGCCTTCATCACCGCCGTCAAGAGCACCGCCCCGCTGACCATCCAGGTCAACGGCACGATCCCGTTGAGCGGCATGCAGGACGTCGCCTCGAACAAGACCATCGTCGGTGTCGGCACCGCCGGCCGGATCACCGGCGGCGGCCTGGACGTCGACGGCACCAGCAACGTCATCATCCGCAACCTGACCTTCACCGGCGCGGGCGACGACGCGATCAACATCACCGACGGCGCGCACCACGTGTGGGTCGACCACAACGACATCTCGGGCGCGGCGGACGGCGCGCTCGACGTGAAGCGCGGCTCGGACTACGTCACGGTTTCCTGGAACAAGTTCCACGACCAGACGAAGAACTCGCTCGTCGGGCACTCCGACGGCAACGGCAGCCAGGACCGCGGGAAGCTGCGCATCACCTACCACCACAACTTCTTCGACGGCACCGCCGAGCGCAACCCGCGCGTCCGGTTCGCCGACCCCGTCCACGTGTTCAACAACTACTACCGCAACATCCAGGGCACCGATTCCTACGGCGCGGCCACCGCGATGGACGCGGGCGTGCTGGTCGAGGGCAACTACTTCGACAACGTCGCCGCGCCGACGAAGACCCAGATCTTCGAGTCGGACCCGGGTCGCCTGGTGCAGCGCAACAACGTGTTCGTGAACTCGGGCGCGCCCCAGTCCGCCGGCACGGTCGTCGAGCCGCGCACCTACTACCAGTACTCGGTGGACGACCCGAACTCCGTGCCCGCCTCCGTCACGGCCGGCGCGGGCGTCGGCAAGCTCACCCCGCCGACCCCGGACACCACCGCGCCCAGCTCCCCCGGCGGCCTCCTGGCGAGCGCCGTGTCCGCGAGCAGCGTCACGCTGGCCTGGACCGCGTCCACGGACAACGTCGGCGTCGCGGGCTACACCGTGTACCGCGGCGGCGCGCAGGTCGGCACGTCAACCACGCCCGGCTTCACCGCCACCGGCCTGAGCCCGAACACGTCGTACACCTTCCACGTGGTGGCGCGGGACGCGGCCGGGAACAGCTCCGCCCCGTCGGCGACGATCACCGCGCGGACGAACGACGACACCGCGCCGCCCACCGGCGGCCCGGTCGGCTTCGCGTCGGTCAACGCCCTGGGCCAGAACGGCACCACGGGCGGCGCGGGCGGCCCGGAGGTCACCGTCACCACCGCCGCCGACTTCATCGCCAACATCAAGGCCGACGGGCCGCGCGTGGTCCGCGTGCAGGGCCTCATCACGCTGCCGGCCGGCATGTACGACGTGTCGTCCGACAAGACGATCATCGGCGTGGGGTCGGCGTCGGGCATCACCGGCGGTGGCCTGAACATCGGCCTGCCGGTCAGCAGCGTCACCACTCCCCCGGCGAACGCCGTGCACAACGTCATCGTCCGCAACATGGTGTTCAAGGGCGCGAGCGACGACTCGATCAACGTGCAGATGTTCAGCCACCACATCTGGATCGACCACAACGACCTGTCGGCCGGCTACGACGGCCTGATCGACATCAAGCGCGGGTCGAGCTACGTGACCGTGTCGTGGAACCACACGCACCACCACACCAAGAACATGCTGCTGGGCCACGACGACTCCAACGGCGCCCAGGACATCGGCTACCTGAAGGTCACCTACCACCACAACTGGTTCGACAAGACCCCGCAGCGCAACCCGCGCGTGCGGTTCGGCAACCCCGTCCACGTGTTCAACAACTACTTCTTCGACAACAGCGACGTCGGCGTGGCCTGCCAGGCGCAGTCCGGCTGCTGGGTCGAGGGCAACCACTTCGACGACGTCGAGGAGCCCATGACGACCAGCTACGCGGGTCCGAAGGGCAACATCGTGCAGAAGGACAACCTGTTCACCGGCGAGTCCGGTGCCCCGGTGGTGGGCGGTTCCGTGCAGGACCCGCGCACCTACTACCAGTACACCGTCGACCCGGCGGCGAACGTGAAGGCGCTCGTCACCGCGGGGTCGGGCACCGGCAAGATCTGACCGCCGCCGCGCACGGGCCGTCCACGACGAGGTGGGCGGCCCGTGCCGTGCGGTCAGACGTCGTAGTCGCCGTCCTTGACGCCCGCCACGAACACCGCCCACTCCTCGTGCGTGAACACCGCCGTGCCCGCGTCCGGCCGCAGGTTGTTGCGCACCTCGACCGCGTCCCCGGTGAACTTCGTCTCCACGCACGTACCGCTGTTGGTGGTCCGCCGGGGCAGGAACCATTCGTCCGTCTTCAGAGGCATGCACCGAGTATTTCGGTGCTCGCCTCTCTGCTCAATGCCATGCCCTTCATCAGGTCCAGGTGGTGGGTGGCGCGTTCCACCACTTGCGGGCGGTCCTGGATCGTCTCCCGGCCGTAGCTGTCGGTCAGCAGGATGTCCGGTGCGGGCGGCGGGAACCGGTGCAGGGTGGCGAGCACACCCCGGAAGGCGTGCGGACCGCCGTCGTAGGGCATCACCTGGATCGTGACGTTCCCGGTGGTGGTGTTGAGGGCGATCAGGTGCTCGATCTGCTGCCGCATCACGGCCCTGTCGCCCACCACGGTGTGCAGCGCCCCTTCGCCGAGGATGCACCAGTAGCGCAACGGCGGCCGGTGGGTCCGGGTCAACAGCTTGCCGCGCTCCATGCGCAGGGCGAGCAGCTTCGCCGCCTCCTTGCCCTGCCAGGACCAGTCGAGCAGCGCTTTGGCGTAGGGCTCGACCTGGAGGATGCCGGGGACGAGTTCGCCGGAGTAGCAGAGCGAGGACACCGCCTGCGCCTCCAGGTCCACGATCCGGCGGTGGTTGTTGGGTACGGTGGCCGCCGTGTACGGGCCGGGTGGCCGGCGTCCGCGCGAGGTGCGGGCGAACTCGATCAGCTCGGCCCGCTCGTCCCCGGTCACGCCGAAGTGGTCGAGCAGGCGTTCCAGCTCGACCGGCTTGGGCTTGGAGCGCCCCGTCTCCAGGTCGCCGATCTTGGAGATGGTGCAGCCCAGCAGGACGGCGGCCCCCTCGCGGCTCACCCCGGCCTGCTCCCGCATCCGGCGCAGGGTCGCGGCGATCTGGACGTGCTCGGTCTGCACGCGGCGCTGGACCATGTCCCACCTTCCGTCGGAAATCGAAGGCTAGTGGGCAATTCCGCTGCGTAAAGTCACCCGACTGTGTAGATGTGCACTTTTACGTGCGTAGATACGTTGTGTGGCACCAACTCGCAACGGGAGGCACGACATGACCGCGAGCACGACGACGAAACCGGTCCGGGGCTCGACCTGGCTCAGCCTGGACGACACGCACCAGGTGACGTGCACCGTCGACCACGACGAGGACGTGGCGCGGGTAACCGTGTTCGGCCCGATCGAGGTCGACCTGGAGATGCCGCGCGAGGTGGCCCGGCGCTGGCGCGACGTGCTCGACGCCGCGCTCGCCGAGGCGCGATGAGCACCCTGGAGCAGCTGGAGGGCGTCGACTGGGGCGACCCGCCCGCCGACGCCACCCACCTGGTCGGCGCGGTGCACCGGTTGCGGCGCAAGCCGGTCGCGGAGCTGGGGACCGAGGACCTGCGCGTCCTGATCGGTCAGCAGGTGGGCCTGCGGTGGCTGGTGCCGCGCGCGCTGGAGGTGCTGCGCGACGACCCGCTCGCCGAGGGCGACCTCTACCCCGGCGACCTGCGCGACGCGGTGCGCCGCCTGGACGACGCGTTCTGGGCCGCCCACCCGGACCTGACGCGCCCCTGACCGCCCGCCGGTCCCACCTCGTTAGGGTGTGCGCCCTTGGGGGGTGGTGCCGGTGTTCGAGGTGATCCGGTTCCTGGTCGGCGCGGGCCTGGCGGTCGGCCTCGTGGTGTGGACGTGGCGGACGCGCGACGCCGTCGCGGGACCGACGGCGGTGGTCGGGCCGCTCGACGCGGAACACCGGCGGGTCCACCCGGCGGTCTGGTCCGTGCCGCTGGTCGCCGGCGCTGCGCTGCTCGCGGGACGGCTGGTGCACGGCTGGGCGCACCGGCCGCGACCGGGCGCGTACGTCGTCTCCCGGGCCCACGAGGGTCCCCTGGAGATCGAGCCGCACCACTACGCGGCCGTGTTCGGCAACGACCTGCTCGACGGCGACCTCGACCACGTGGCCCTAATGGTGCTGCTCGCGCTCGGCGTCGTCGCGGTCACGACGGCCGTGCCGGGGAGGCGGCTCCCGTGGTCGAGGTGATCCGGTACCTGGCCGGCCTGGCGCTGGCGATTGGCCTGGGGCTCCGGGCGTGGCGGACGCGCGACGCGGCGCTGGGGCTGTCGGCGGTCGCCTACCTGGCGGCGGTGCAGTACCTGCGGGTGAACCCGGAGCTGGTGCTCGCCGCCGGCGCGGTCGTCGCGCACGCCCTGGCCACCCGGCCCCGACCGTGGCACGCGGTGGTCGTCGCGGGGCTGCTCGGCGCGCTGTGGCAGCCGGTGGCGCTGGTTCTGGTGCTCGCGGGTGTGGTGCTGGCCGGGTCCGAGCGGCGCGCCACCCGACCGGGCGCGTGGTTCCCGCCGCTGGTGGCGGGCGCGGCGCTGGCGGCCTGGCGGCTCGTCGACGACTGGGCGCGCCGGGTGTCCCCGCCCGAACCGCCCGCCCCGGTCTTCCCGCCGGGCTCGATCACCCAGACGCTGTCCGGCCTCGCGCCGCCGGCGGCGGAGTCGGGGTCCGTGACGCTCTACGCGGTCACCTCGGAGGACCTGTTGGCGAGCTACGCCCACGCGGTGTCCCCCGGGACCGTCGACCACGATGTGGTGGCGCTGGCGGTGGCCGTGGCGCTCGCGCTGGGCGTGGTGGCGTGGCGGCGGCGGTCGGCCCACCTGCTGCTGACCGCCGCCGCCTACCTCTGCGGCACGTGGGTCGCCGAGACCACCGGGCTCCCGTGGTGGCGCGGCGACCCGCCGGT
>NZ_JBPKJK010000200.1:0-14476 GCF_051756985.1 Saccharothrix sabaoui | reverse complement strand
GGGCCATCTCACGGGCGTTCTTGATGGCGGTGGCGACCTGGCGCTGTTGCTGCGGCGTCAGGCCGGTGACGCGGCGGGAGCGGATCTTGCCGCGGTCGGAGACGAACTTGCGGAGCAGCGTCACGTCCTTCCAGTCGACCTCGGCGATGCCCTCCTTGTGCAGCAGGTTCACCCGGCGCTTCGGGGTGCGTTCGACCCTGGGCACGCGGCTCACCAGCTCGACTTGGTCACGCCGGGCAGCTCGCCCCGGTGCGCCATCTCGCGGAGCCGGATGCGGGACAGGCCGAACGCGCGGTGGAAGGCGCGGGGGCGGCCGTCCACCGCGTCGCGGTTGCGCAGCCTCGTGGGGCTGGCGTCGCGCGGCAGCTTCCGCAACGCCCGCTGCGCCTCGTCGCGGCGCTCCGGGTCGAGCCGGATGACCTCCTTCAGCTCCGCGCGCCGCTCGGCGTGGCGGGCGACGACCTCGCGTCGCCGCCGGTCCTTGGCGATCTTGGACTTCTTGGCCATCAGCGCTCCTCCTTGAAGTCGACGTGCCTGCGCACGACGGGGTCGAACTTGCGCAGCACGAGCCGGTCGGGGTCGTTGCGGCGGTTCTTGCGGGTGACGTAGGTGTAGCCGGTGCCCGCGGTGGACCTCAGCTTGATGATCGGCCGGACGTCGGTGGACTTGGCCATCAGACCTTCACCCCCTGGCGGCGCAGCTCGGCGACCACGGACTCGATGCCGCGCCGGTCGACGGTCTTGATGCCCTTGGTCGACAGGGTGAGCACCACGTACCGGTTCTCCGAGGGCAGCCAGAAGCGGCGGCGCTGGGTGTTGGGCAGCCAGCGCCGGGACGTGCGCCGGTTGCTGTGCGAGACCTGCTTGCCGAAACCGGGCCTGCGCCCGGTCACCTGGCAGTGCCGTGAGGACACGCTACCTCCAACTTGAAACGACAATCGTTTCCGTTAGGCTAACCCACATGGGAACAGAGGTCGTACTGGTGGCCGGACTCGCGCAGCACGACGTCGCCGAGGAGGTGTGGCGCGCCCTGCCGGGATCGGTGCTGGTGCGCCACGACCTGCGCGGCCTCGCCGAGGGCGTGGTGCGCCGCTGGGTGGACGGTGAGCTGACCGTGCTGGAACTCGCGCACGGCTGCGTCTCCTGCACCCTGCGCCTGGACCTGCTGCCGCTGCTGGAGCGGCTGGGCGGCCGGGTCGTGGTCCACCTGGACCCGGCGCTGGAGCCGGAGGCCGTGTGCTTCGCCCTGCGTGAGGTGGACGTGCGCGTGGAGGCGGTGCTCACCGTGGTGGACCGGGCCACCTGGCTGGCCGACGCCACGGGTGAGGACGCGCTGGCCGATCGCGGCCTGGCCGCCGCGGCGGGTGACGAGCGGACCGTGGCGCAGGTCGTCGTGGGGCAGGCCGAGTTCGCCGACGCCCTGGTGGTGACCGGCGTCGGGGCCGACCCGGTGCTGGACGCCGTGCTGGACCGGCTCAACCCGCGCGCGCCGCGCCGCGACCGGCGCGTGCTCGACGTGGCCGGACTGCTGGCCTCGATCCCGGCCGACGCGCGCCGGGGCGGGTTCGACGACGGCTTCGGCGTGCTGCTGCACGGGCAGCCGCCGCTGGAACCGGCCCACGGCGCGGCCGTCGTGCACTTCACCGAACGCCGCCCGTTCCACCCCGTGCGGCTGCACCAGGCCATCGACGTCCTGCTCGACGGCGTCGTGCGCACCCGCGGCCGGGTCTGGGTCGCCAGCCAGCCCGAGGTCGCGCTGTGGCTGGAGTCCGCCGGCGGTGGCCTGAACGTCGGCAACCTCGGCCCGTGGCTCGCGGCCGTCGACGACTGGTCCGACGTGCCCGCCGAACGCCGGGCGGTCGCCTCGGCGGTGTGGGACCCCCGCTTCGGCGACCGGTCGCAGGAGCTGGTGGTCATCACGGCCTCCGCGTCGCCGGAGGCGATCACGGCGGCGCTGCACGAGGCGCTGGTGACCGACGAGGAGCTGGAACTCGCCGACGAGCTGGAGTTCGTCGACCCGTTCGCCGAGTGGCACGACGAGATGGAGGAGCTGTGAAGCGGCCCCGGTGACCGCCCGGGACCCCGTGCGGCGTCAGGCCGGCCCCGCCCCGGCGTCGTGCTCCAGCCGGACGGGTTCGCGCAGCGGGCGGACGGCGAACCACCCCGGACCGGGCAGCGCGACCAGCGGGGCCAGGGCGCCCTGGGGGGAGGTCGCGTCGGCCAGGCCGCCGATCAACGGCCCGGCGACGCCGCCGACGCTCACCGCGAGCCCGAGCGTCACCCCGCCCGCCGTGCCGGGGTGACGGGGCAGGTAGTCCTGCCCGAGGGTGATGTGCGGCGAGAACGGCACGGACAGGCCGATCGCGCAGGCGGCCGTGAACAGCAGGAGCGCCGGTCCGGGGACGAGCACGACCCCGGCGACGGCCGGCGCGGTCGGGTCGACCTGCGCCTCGTCGGCCTGCCCGCGCGGACCGACCCGCTGGGGCTGCGCGAGCCGACGGTGCTCGCGGTGAACCCGCTGCTGCGAAAGCTGATCGTCGCCCACGCCCGCGACCCGGCCGAGGACGGCCCGGAACGGCGCCGGCTGCGCGCCGTGCTCCTCGACCAGCTGCGCGCCTCGCCGCGCCGGGCCGTCCAGCTCCCGACACCCCGCGACCCCCGCGCGCTCCGCTCCGCGCTGCACGCAGACCCGGCCGACCTCGGCATGACCTTCCCGCAGTGGCGAACCCAGTTGCGCCTCTACCACGCCCTGCGCATGCCGGCCGACGACGTGCCCGTGACCGCGGTGGCGCACCGCTGCGGCTGGTCGTCGGCCAGCGCCTTCATCGACGCCTTCCGCCGCTCGTTCGGCCACACCCCGGGCGCCTTCCGCCGCTGCGGCTGATCCCGCCGCAGCGGCCGTACAGCGCCGTGGTGACACCGCACGTCGACCGGAGCGCAGCCGTCCACTTGCACCACCGTGGAGCACGGGTGCCACTGTCGAGTGCTTTGTTCCCAACGGAATCTCCCGCGCGTCCGTCCTGTGGTAGGCACGAACCGGGCGACGCGACGCGTTGCCGTGACGGCCACCCGCGAAGGGAATGTCATGACCCCGGGAAAGCGCTTGATCTCGTTCCTCGTCCTGCTCTCCACGGCCCTCGGCCTGGTGGCCGCGCCGGCCGCGCACGCCGCCCCGCCGGCACCGGCCGCGCCGGTGGTGTGCAAGGAGCCGTTCTACCTCAACGATGAACGGTTCGGACCGAAGGACCTGCCCCCGCCGTCCCACGTGGTGGGTAAGCTGCTGAACGGGTACGAGCGGTTCGGCGACGCGCAGAACCCGGTGACGTTCCTCAACACGTACTGGGGCGACAAGGGCTGGAAGTACCCGGCGAACGACGGTTTCGCCGGCACGCCGACGACCGTGGTGCTCCAGCCGGGCCAGTTCCTGGACCGCTTCGGCGGGCAGTCCGGCAGGTTCCTGAGCCCGACGGGCACGCCGTTCGCGCAGCGCTCGCTGCCGCCGCAGAGCCTCAACACCTGCGAGTACGAGAAGGGCACCTGGATGCCGTACGGCTACTACCGGTACAAGATCCTGAAGGAGTTCCCGGTGCTCAGCGGGACCGCGGCGAAGTGGTTCGGGCAGCCGGGGGGCGGGACGCAGTACAAGGTCGTGTCACCGGTCGACCCGCCGCAGCGCCGCAACGTCGCGTGGCTGGTCGCGAACGGCTACCTCGGCGTCGTCGGGTGACCGGGACCGTCGTGGACCGGGTCGCGCTGGTCGAGGCGCTGGACCGCGCGGGCGTCCCCCGTGCGATGTACGAGGTCGAGGGGGTGCGCGAGTTCGGCGCCGTGCCGCCCACGGACTTCTACTTCCTGCGCGAGCGCGGTGACCGCTGGCAGGTCGGTGTGTACGAGCGAGGCGAGTACGACCCGTTCGAGGAGTACGACACCGAGGGTGAGGCGACCGCCGCCTTCCACCGGCGGCTGACCGAGGCGTAGCCCCGACGCGGCCACGACGAGCGCGGGGCCCGGCGCTGCCCCGCCGGGCCCCGCGCCGTCAACCGTTCCGCCGACCCGCCTCCTGCCACGTCACGGTGTGCCGCAGCGCCGCGACCGCGCGGTCGACGTCGGGGTGGATGGCGATCGTGGAGTCCACCTTGGTGAGGCGGAGCGGGGACAGCACGGTGCTGTGCTCGGCCACCAGGGCGAACCCGACGCCGCGGCGCTCGGCGTGCCCGGCCACCTCCGCCAGCAGGTGCACGCCCGCCGCGGCCATGAAGGTCACGCCGGTCAGGTCCGCCACGAGGCCGGATTCCGCGCTGTCGAGCCAGAGCAGGAGTTCCGACCACACCAGGTCCCTCGAACCCAGGTCGATCTCACCGGTGACCCGGACCACCTGGACGTCACCCACCGCGACCGACTCCACCGCCACCACTGACGAACCGCCTCCGTCCTCACCGCACCGGTGATGTCGGGGGAGGTCTTACCCGTTCCGGTGCCGCTTACACGTCGCCGGCCGGACCACCCGCGGTGATCGTCGACCACTCCGCCGGGTGAACCTGGCGTGGTGAGCGCGCGTTCGGCGCGCGGCCGTCGTGCGCGGCGCGGTGCGACGGCACAGACTTCGGTCATGGCCGAGGAGAACTTCAAGAAGGGTGACGAGGTCACCTGGTCCAGCCACGGGCAGACCGTGCACGGCGAGGTGGTCGAGAAGATCACCGAGGACACCGAGGCAGCGGGCCGGAAGGTCCGCGCGTCGGAGGACGACCCGCAGTACCGCGTGCGCAGCGACAAGAGCGGCAAGGACGCGGTGCACAAGCCGGGCGCGCTGGAGGAGGACTCGTGAGCGGCGAGTTCGACGAGGCCGTGAACATGACGGCGACCCAGCTGGAGCGGTGGCTGGACACCGACGAGTCGAAGTCGGTCGGCCAGTCCGACGGCGGCGAGTCGGTCGGGCACGAGTCCGGCAGGCGCATCGTCGAGCTGCTGCGGAAGAAGAAGGGCGAGCTGACCGACGACGACCAGGCGCACATGCGCAAGGTCGTCGGCTACGTCCACCGCCACCTAGCGCAGCGCCCGAACGGGGACGTCGAGCACACGAAGTGGCGCTACTCCCTGATGAACTGGGGACACGACCCCCTGAAGGACTGACGCCGCCGAGTCCGCCTCGTGGGCCCTTCCCGGCGGTCGGCCGCCGGCGGTGGTGGGGTCGGGTGGGGTGGTGGGGGTGCGACAGGTTGCCCGGCGTGATCGAGCTGGGACCCGTCGCCTGGCCGCCCGCCCGGTTTCTTCGTCGTCGACCTCGACGGGGCGATGATCGGCATGGTCACGTTCGACCGGCGCGACCCGCGCCGTCCCGGGCCCGCTCGCCCCGGACGCGGGGGAGGCATGGCTCGGCTACCTGTTCCTGCCGCGGGCTTGGGGACGTGGGTACGCCGTCGAGGCGTGCTCGGCGGCGCTGGGCTGGTTCGCCGACGCGCTTCCCGGTGAGCAGGTGGGTGGTCTGCACCCAGGTCGCGAACGAGCGCGCGGTGCGCCTCGCGGCGAAGCCGGGGTTCACCGAGGTGGAGCGGTTCGAGGCGTACGGCGCGGAGCAGTGGTTCGGCGCGTGGTCGCGGGTCACGCCGTCCGGTTGAGCCCGGCGGCGCGGTAACGGCGGGTGTCCGGGCGACGAGACTCCCACATGAGGACTCCGGTTCGTGTTCTCGCCGCTCTGCTGCTGCCGCTCACCGGGTGCAGCGTGACTTTCACCCCCGCTTTCCCCTCCTCCACGACGTCGACCACGACGCCGACCACGAGCACGACCTCCGCGTCGCCCGCCCCGGCGACGGTCACGGTGCAGGCGCCCGCGGGTCTGGTCGGCGAGTGGGGTCCGCGCATCCACGACCTGTCGACCGGCCCGGCGGACTGCGCCGGGCCGGCGTCCCGGGACATATCGTGTGCCCTCTACCTGAGCCGCGTGTTCAACGCGTGGGCCGAGCTGAACGTGGTCCTGGCCGCACAGCTCGACCAGGTCCGGTACCGGCCGGTCGAGGTCGAGCTGGACCGGGCGATGGACGCGTTCACCGAGTTCATGCCGTGCAGCGAGGGCAAGGGCGACCAGGCGCGGTGCGCCGAGTTGGCCGCGGTGGTCGCGGGCTCGCCGGGAACGGTCGACACGGCGCTGCGCGACGCCGAGAAGTGACACCCGCCCGCGCGATGGCCCGAGGGGTTCTCCGCCGGGCGGTCGCGACGCCGAGGGACGCCGAGGGACGCGGAGGAGCGGACCGGCACGCGGTGGGGGCCGCTTCTGCGCCACAATCGGTCGTGGACCGGGTGCGGCGGCGAGGGGGAGGGCCAGGGTGCGTTACCTGCCTGCGGGCGATCGGCCGGGGATGGCTGCCTGGTGGGGGCCGGTCTCACTGGGCCTGGCGCTGCTGAGCTGGTTGTTCCCGGTGGGCGGCGCGGTGGTCGCCGCGGCGGCGGTGACCTGCGGGGTGCTGTCCGTGGCCAGGGACCGCGAGTACCGCCTGGACTGGACGGCCCTGGCCGGGGCGCCGATCGGCGCGGCCCAGCTGGGGCTGTCGCTGCTGCTGGTGCTGGCGGACGCCACGAGCCGGTGATCGCGGCGGGGCACCCCACCGCGTGAGCCCGTCCGGTGGTGAGGCGGGGTGCGGGAACGCCCCGACCGGGCTCAGGAGCAGCACCGCGGTGTCGCCGGGACGGCCGACCGCTCCGGCGGGTCGTGCTGCGCGGCCGCTTCCGCGTCGGCGAGCAGGCGGGTCCGTTCGGCCGGGGTGATGTACCGGCCGCGGTGCACCACGGAGTGGACCCGGCGCACGTTGCCGATGTCGGCGAGCGGGTCGGCGTCCAGGACCACCAGGTCGGCCGGCTTGCCCGGGGCGACCGTGCCCGACCGGTCCTGCCGGCCGAGGCACCGCGCCGCGTCCCGCGTCGCCGACTGGAGCGCGCGCATCGGTGACAAGCCCGCGGCGACGAGCTGCGCCAGCTCGTCGTGCAGCGAGAAACCCGGGAACCTGAACGGTATCCAGCTGTCCGTGCCGGCCACGACGCCCACACCGGCCCGGTCGAGTTCGCCGACCATCCGGACCTTCGCCCCGAACACCGCGCGTGCCCTGGCGGTCTCGGCCGGCGGCCGGTCGCGCACGGCCGTCACCTGCGCCGACCACTGAGCCCGCGTGCTCGGGTGGACGTAGCGCTCCAGCAGGTCCCGCAGCCTCGGGTCGGCCAGGGTCTCCGCCGCTTCGAGGAACGTCCGCTCCACGCCCAGCGTCGGGCACTGCCACGTCCCCGCCCGCCGCATCGACCGGTACAGCGAAGCGGCGACCGCCGGGTCGTGCGTGGCCAGCGCTTCGTGCTCCAGCTCCGCCGACGTCCGGGCCCACAACCCGGCGTCCTCGGCGCCGGCGAACGCGGTCCGCATCCGGTCGAGCAGCTCGTGCCTGCGCGACGACGTGGACAGCGCCATGGTGTACAGGTGCTCCACGGTGTGCTGACCGCGCCTGACCGCGTCCTGGGCCGACACCTGCATCGGCACGTGCCCGGCGAAGGCGATGCCGAGCCGCGCCGCCTCGGCCGCCGCGGCGGCGTACGGGCCGGGGAACAGGTGCGAGTAGACCTTGACGAAGTCGGCGCGCTGCCGCACGGCCCCGACCACCGCCGCGCGGGCCTCCGCCTCGGTGCGCACCTCGACCACCCCGTCGCCGAGACCGGCCCACGGGGACAGGGGGCCGTCGACCAGGTGGCTCGCCAGCACCATCCGCGGGCCGAGCAGCTCACCCCGGTCCACCGCGTCCCGGATCGCGAACCGCGCACCGGGACCACCCATGTCGCGGATGCCGGTGACCCCGTTCGCGACGTGCAGCGGCAGGAACGTGTCCACCAGCCACGCCCCGTGCGTGTGCACGTCCCACAAGCCCGGGATCACGAACCGGCCGCCGAGGTCGACCACCCGCACGCCCCGGGGCCGCGCGGGGTGCCGGCCGACGGCGATGACCTCCTCGCCGGCCAGGACCAGCACGGTGTCCGGTGCCGGCGGCGAGCCGGTCCCGTCGATCAGCGTCGCGCCGGTGAGCACCGTGATCCCGGTGCCCGCGGCGGCGGGCACGGCCCCCGCGACCGCGCCGACCGCGCCGAACGTGCCGCCGGCCAACCAGGCGAGGAACTCGCGGCGAGTCGCCACACCCCGTACGACCACCTCGCGTCACCTCACCGGGTGCTCGACCGGTACCGCGGGTTCACCCTTCAAGGGTCACCACGGGGACCACACCTGGCTCTGCGTGACCTGGCACGGGAAGATCAGGGCGGGAGAGTAGTCGGCGTAGGACTGGACGTCCAGGCAGATGCCGCCACCGCCGCCGACGTTGCGGACCTTGTTGCTCGCGGTCACGGTCCACTGCTGGCTGGCCGCGTTGTAGCACGGGTACAGGTGCACGGGGGAGTTGTCGGCGTAGGAGCTCACGTCCAGGCACATGGCGCGCCCCGACCCGAGGTTGCTGATGGTGCCGTTGTCCTCCCGCACCCAGGTCTGGCTGACACCGCCGTAGCAGCCGTACAGCGTCGCGGGGGTGCCGCCGGCGTAGGAGGTGACGTCGAGGCAGCGCTCGTCCGACCCGGCGTTCTCGAACACCACGGGGACCGGGACGGCCTCCGCGCCCCCGATCCCGGCGCCGCCCACGAGCCCGGAACCGATGAGCAGGACCACCGACAACAATCGCGATAATCGCCCGGTCACGACCGCCTCCATTCCTCGTGATCTCATAATGATTTCCCGGTGAATTCCCGTTCAGCATCCTGTTCGGCGGTGGTGCGCGTCAATCGGCAGAAGAGTGTTTCCGCGCGGTTCCCGACGACCGGCATCGACGGATCGCCCACGCAGGCGGCGTCCATGCCGATTACCGCGGGTATCCACGCACCGTGGAGTTGTGCGCCCCGCGTTGTTTTCCGGCGGTCGCCGAGGAATTCCACTCCGTTCGCGCCGCCACCCGGCCGAACGTGAGCCGGCCGCCGCTCCCGTCAGTTCTCGTAGAAGTAGCCGGTCACGTCGACCACGAGGTCGAGGTCGCCGTCGCTCCCGTTGTGGAACGCCGCCGTCACGTCCTCGGTGACGGCGAGGTTGTTGGTCACGGCACCGGCGGCGAAGTTCAGCGTGGAGGCGTTCGGCCGGAGCTCGAACGGGTGCGGGTGGTAGGCGGTGAGGTGGCCTTCGCGCCGGGGGTTGACGACCTTCGCGTTGAACATCACCGCGGTGGGGCCGAAGTCGAGCGGCGGGGCGCCGAGACCGAGGGTGTACTCGGTGGTCGACCTGCCCGGCAGCGCGCCGGCGGGACCGCCGACGGCGGTGCGGGTGTCGACCGCGCGGAGCGGTGACACGGGCAGGAGGAAGCTGTCGCCGCCCGGGGCGAAGTAGCCGACCACGTCGACGACGAGGTCCACGGCCGCGTTCGCGGAGAAGGTGATGTGCCCGTCGGCGCTGATGGGCACGATCGCCGCGTTCGTGACGACCTGGCCCGCCGCGTAGTTGAGGTTGGAGGTCTGCGGGGCGCCCGTGCCGCTGGGGAAGGCCGTCA
The DNA here is from genome assembly GCF_051756985.1 of Saccharothrix sabaoui. NCBI lineage: Bacteria > Bacillati > Actinomycetota > Actinomycetes > Pseudonocardiales > Pseudonocardiaceae > Saccharothrix > Saccharothrix sabaoui. The sequence continues at coordinate 4,929 of NZ_JBPKJK010000200.1, read as the reverse complement.
GGTGGCCCGGTGCGCTCGGGTTGACCACCGTGATGTTGAGCAGTGCCGCGCCCGCGTAGCGGGGGACACCGCCGGTGTAGTGGCCGGCGACCCGCTGGGTGAACGCCTCGCCGGCGGCGATGGACCGGGGGAACGGCATCCCGTGACCGGTGCGCGTGTCGAGCAGCCGGTTCGGGTGGACCGGGGTGAAGCCGTCGGTCTCCGCGGTCCTGGTGAAGTAGCCGGAGACGTCGGCGATCAGGTCGACGGTGCCCGGACTGGCGTTGTGCAGGTCGAGGTGGCCGCCGCCGACGGCGACGGTCGCCAGGCCGGGCACGGTCCCGCCGGCCCGGAAGTCCACCGCGGACGCGGTGGGCCTGGCCTGCCCGGCGGGGTGGGCGGTGAGGTGCCCGTCGGCCGTCGCGTTGGTGACGGTGAGGTTCACGGACACCGCCGTCACGTCCGCCGGAACCCCGTGGCGGCCGCCGATCGCGAGCCGCAGGGTGCTGTACGGCGCGACCTTCCGGGCCGGGGCGCCGATCCCGCTCCTGGTGTCCAGGAACCGGGTCGGTCCGTGCTCGACGTACCCCGAGCCGAGCGTGGTGAAGCTGGTCGTCGTCGTCGCGGTGGCGCCGCCGGCGTCGGTGGTGGTGGCCCGGACCCGGTAGGTGCCGGGGCTGTCGTACCGGTGCTGGGCCACGCCGTGGGGGACGGCCGCGGTGTCGCCGTCGCCGAAGTCGAACGTGGTGCGGGTGATGTTCCACGGGTCACCGCCGGGGTCCACCGCGAACCTGGCCGTCATGCCACCGTGCGTGGTCGCGGCCAGGGTGGGGTTCAGCGTCCCGCCCGCGGGCACGACCTTGACCGGCCAGGACCTGTCGGTGGTCAGCAGGGACTCGCTGGTCGCGGTCACCTTGACGGTGTAGGTGCCGGTCGCGCGGTAGGCGTGGGTCGCCGAGCACGGCGACACCGTCGTCGTCGTGCCGTCCCCGAAGTCGATCGCGCAGGTGAAGGGCGCCCCCCACAGGGAGCGGAGGGTGCCGCCGACGGTGACCACGCCGCCGACCGGCGCCTGCGACGCGGACGTCGCGAGGGACTCGCTGACGATCTGGTCCTGCTGCTCCCGCGCGCCGCGGTCGAGGTAGGGGACGGGGCCCGTCCCGGTGTCGGGCACCTGCGGGTTGTCCACCCGGGGGCCGTTGACGGCCTGGTCGAGCACGCCCGGCGCGGCGGCGTTGCCGGAGTCGACGGCCGCGGTGCTGTCGTCGGTGCGCGCCTGCAGGTCGTGGGCGCCCTGCCCGGTGGCGGCGTGCAGGGCGGTGGGGGTCTGGTGGGCGGTCCCCGCCCAGCGGTACGCGTTGAGGTGCGGCAACACGGTGTTGTAGTCGAGCGTGACCCCGGGGGCCGCCGCGCCGTCGACCTCGATCGCGTGCACCGGTCCTCGCGGGCAGTAGCTGCTGACCGAGGCGGACAGCACGTCCGAGACGACGTTGTTCTGGATCGAGGAGCCGGTGGTCGCGCCGGTGACCACGACCGCGCGGTGGCACGACTCGTCGAAGTCGTTGTTGGTGACGGCGAGGGCGTCGACGCCCTCGGCGACCACGCCGTGGTTGCCCAGCGAGGTGATCCTGTTCCCGGTGACCGTGACGCCGGAGCCGCCGGCGGCGTGCACGGCCCGCCCGCGCGTGCCGAAGTCCGTGCGGCTGACCGTGACCTCCGTGGACCCGCCGGTGATGCGCACCGAGTCGGCGCCGCCGTAGGGGTCCGCGTCCGGGCGCAGCGAGGCGCGGTCGAGCGTCACCCGGTCGGCGTCGTCGACCACGACGGCGTGGGTGGCGGTGGCGCCCTGGACGGTCGTGCCGCGCAGCGCCACGTCGTGCGCCCCGCGCACGGTGATCGTCGGCGCGGTGCCGCCCGCCGGGCGCCGCACGGTTCCGCCGGTGAACACGATCGGCGCGTCGGCGGTCCCGGACCGGGTGATGGTCACGCTCTCGTCGTGCGTGCCGGTGATGTCGACGACCTGGCCGGGGCCGACCACGTCGGCCGCCGCCTGCACCGTGCAGAACGGCGTGGTCGCGCTGCCGTCGCCGTCGTCGGTGCACGTCGCGGTGTCGCGCACGTGCAGCGTGGTGGCCGCGGCGTGCGCCACCGGCACCGGCACCACCCCGGCGAGGACCGCGAGTGCCGCGGCCGCGGCGGTGGTCGACAAGCGCACGGTGTCTCCTCGGGGGCGCACGGCGGACGGCTCGGTATTCCTACCGCGAATCGTCGCCGGCTGTGACCGGGTTTCCTCATCCGGCTCACCCTGCTGCTCCGGTCGGTGGGGTCGGGCGCCGTGCCGGGGGTCCGGGCCGCGGGCCTGCCCGAACGGGCGGCGCATCCCGCCCCGGCGGCCGTGTCCGGACCGCGGGCGCGGGGCGATGATGGGCTTGCGGCCTCCACGACGGGCGGGCACGGTCGTGGACGGGTGCGCGCTGCGGAGGGAGTGCCGGTGGCACCACACCGGGTGGAACGCGAGAACCGCCTCCGGGACGAGCGCGGCACCGGCGGGGCGCGCCACCGCGTCCTGCCGCCGCTGCTCGCCCTGCAACGCGCCGCCGGGAACGCGGCGGTCGCGCGGGCGGTCCTCCAGCGGGTCGGCCTCCAGCGGGTCGGCCCGCCGACGGTCACCGCGGTGACCCCGGCGGCGGCCGAGGTGGGCGTGGGCCGCGACCTGGGCGTGCGGGCCACCGTGACCGGTTCGTCGGCACCGCTGACCTGGGCGCTGGCGGGCGCGCCCCCCGGCGTGACGATCCACCCCTCGGGCAAGCGGGCACAGGTGCGGACACCGGCGCCCGTGGCGGGCGCGGCGATCGGCGGCGCGAACTTCACCGTCACCTGCTCGGTCGGCGGGGCCGCGCCCGTCGTGTCCACGCCGGTGCTGCTGGTCGAGGTCACCGGCGTCGCGTTCACCCCGGCGCCGGCCTTCGGCGCCTCCTTCGCCACGGCCATCGGCAACGCCGTGCCGCCGGCCGCCACGGCCGACCCCAACCGCGACGGCGTCACCGGCAACACCGCCACCGCGGCGGTCACGACCGCGCCCGCCGGGCGCGCCGTGGCGTTGACGACGCCCGGCAGACCGGGCGCCGCGGTGGCCGGCACGGTCGTCCACCCCCGCGCCGGCACGGGCACCCAGCGCGTCCGCGTCACCGACACCGCCACCCGGACCTTCACCGAAGCGCCGCTGACGATCAACAGCGTGCCCACCAGGGTCAGCGGGTTCGGGGCGCAGACCACCGCGATGCCGGGGCAGTACGGCGGCTGGAACACCGTGCTGTTCGGCGCGAGCGACCCCTCCGGGGCCGGCAGCCGGCCGATCGCCGAGATCATCACCCAGGTCCGGGACGACTTCGCCTTCGGCGCGCCGATGGCGGGCGCGGGCGCGCCGTCGCTCGCGTTCTCCGCGCCGGCCGACAACTGGACCGATCAGAACACCACGCCCACCACGATCGACGTCAACGCGTTCGAGGGCCCCGGCGTGCCGCACCCGCCCCGGCTGATCCTGTACCGCCAGCAGTTCTTCTGGATGTCGTGGACGGGCACGTTCGCCACCACCGCGTCGGCCACCGGCACCCACCGGCGCACGCTGCTCAGGTCCGGCGGCGGTCACGTGTTCCGCACCGAGCAGTTCTTCCCCGGCGCGGCGGCCCCGCCGATGAACGACCCGTACGCGGGACCGCCGCTCGTCGTCCTGTCCGGGGTCACCGCCGCGCCCGTCGCCGCCGACGGCGTCTCGACCACCAACGCCACCGTCGCCACCACCGTCCCGGGCCGTCAGGTGGACTGGTCGGTGCTGTCCGGGGGCGGCAGCGCGGCGATCACCGCCGGCGCCGCGGCCAACCCGGTCGGCTCACCCGCCGTGCTCACCGCGACCACCACCGCCGGCCGGGTGCGGCTGCGCGTCGCCGACACCGCCTTCCCCCACCGCAGGGCGGACGGCGTCGTGCGCGTCCTGCCCGTGGCGCTGCGCGGCATGACGGCCCCGAGGTCCGTCGCGGCGGGCGTCGGCGTCGCCACCGTGTCGGTGACCGCGAGCCCGGCGGGCCGCGTGGTCGACTTCGTCGCCGACAACGGGGCCGTGGTCGGCCCGCCCGCGGTCGCGGGCAACGTCCACACCGCGACGGTCACCCCGCCGGTCGGCTTCACCGGCGTGGTGACCGTGACCGCCAACGACCACGTGCTGCCGGCGCGGACCGCGACCAGGCGCATCAGGTTCCGGTGACGGGGATGCCGGAGCACGGCGCGCAGCGGCCCCCGGACGGCCCCCGGGTCCGGTCCGGGTTCCGGGTCGCCACCCCCGACCCGCCCGCCGGCGGGGCGTGCGTCGTCGTCTGGTCGGTCGAGGCCCTGACCTCGGACCTGCACCTGCTGACCGGGACGGACCGCGGCGGCGGCCGACCGGCGCACGTGGGGCTGCGCGCCGTCCTCGACGGGGTGGAGCTGCCCGACCCGGCGACGGCGCCGGCCCTGGGCGGCCCGTCCGGCGTGGTCGTCGTCCGACCGGGCGAGCCGTACGAGCTGCGCCTCCTGGTCAACCGGTTCGCGCGGCTGGAACGGGCCCGCGAGCTGGTCGAGCCGGGCGCGAGCGGGACGCTCGTGCTGAGCTGCCGCCGGGCCCTGCCGCTCGCCGCGCGCCCCGGGGAGGCGTTCGCGCTGAGCGGGGCGCCCGAGGTCACCGCCGAGCTGCGGGTGACCGTCCACCACGACGAGGAGGCCCTCGAAGCCGAGATCGCCGCCCTCGTGGAGGTGCTGCGCGGCCGGTGGCGGGAGGCCACGTCGAACGAGCTGGAGACGGCCCTGGACACCCTGGTCGCGCTCCGGCTGCCCGAATCGCGCACCGCGCTCGCCGGGCTCACCGACCACCCCAACCCGCTCGTGCGCCAGGAGGCGGACCGCGCCGCCGCCCGCTGA
>NZ_JBPKJK010000199.1:0-14491 GCF_051756985.1 Saccharothrix sabaoui | reverse complement strand
GCGGACGGGACGTCGTGGCGCGAGGGGAAGCGGTGGCCGCGGGTGGTCTCGGTGACGACCCGGTTGTGCGGGTTGGTGTTCTCGCCGGTGACGAGGACGGCGCCGTAGCGCTCCAGCGACACCCGGCCGCCGTACTCCTCGATGTCCTCGGAGTCCGGGTAGACGTCCACCGACGTGGGCACGTACCGCGAGGCGAAGCCGAGCCGCATCTCGTCGGTGTTGCCGCTGTGCGGGTGCGAGGCGTGCATGAGGGTGGACCAGAACATGATGGCCTCGCCCGGGCGCATGACCATCGACACGGCCTTCGACTCGTCCGGGCTCCAGTTCTCGTCCTTCTGGAGCTCGCGGTAGTCGTAGCCGAAGAAGCCGCGCCGCACGCCGTCCTTCTCCGCGTTGTTGATGCGGTTCGGGTCGTAGTGCATCTTCTTGGTCTCGTCGTAGAACATCTGCTGGTGCGTGCCGGGGATGAACTGGAGGCAGCCGTTGTCCTCGTTCGCCTCGGTGAACGCGGTCCACACGGTGATGGTGCCGCCGAACTCCTCCTGCCCCTCGGGCCACAGGATCTGCGGCTTGCCGGAGGCGTTGGCGAACGTGTCCGCCTGGTGCCAGTCGGTGCCCTCGTCGCCCGGGTACTTGGGGAAGAACTCGGTGCGCCAGCACAGCACGTCCGGGCCGAGCACGCTGTTGACCCGGTCGGTGATCTCCGGGCGGCAGATGTGGTCGGCGAGGAACTGCATGTCCAGGTGCCGGTCGTAGTTGGAGATGTTGGTGTTGCCGGACTCCGCGGCCTCGTCCTGGTACACGGCCATGGACCGGTCGAGCATCCGCAGCCGCTCGCGCCGCCAGGTGGCGACCATCTCGTCGATCTCGTAGACCTTGAACGGGCCGAAGTACCCGTTGGCGCGGAAGCTGTCCAGCTCTTCGGGGGTCAGCGCGAACGTCCGCTCACGACCTGCCAGCGTCATGTCAGGGCTCCTTCGGGTTCAGGCGGTGACGTGCTCGGTGGTGGCGCGCCCCGCGGCGGCCAGGGCCAGTTCGACCTGCTCGGCGATGGCCAGCACGCTGGCCGTGCCGTCCAGCTCCCCGCCGGTGAGGCGCAGGCCGAACCGGAGGTTGACGCCGGTGATGACCCGGACGAGCGACAGGGAGGTGGCGCCGATGTCGAACAGGTCGACCGCGGGGTCGACCTGGCGGCCCATGACCGTCGTGGCGATCTCGCGGACCGCGGTCACGACGTCGGTCGCGGCGGGCGGGTTCTCTTCCGTGAGTGGCAAGTCGCTCACAGCCTTTCTGTTCACCTTGCCCTGGGGGGTGATCGGGAGCGCCGCCACCGGGCAGACGGCGGACGGTCGCAGGTGCGCGGGCAGCAGCCCGGCGACGTGGTCGCGCAGCTCGGCGACGAGGTCGCCGCCGGGGGCGCCGGGGGCGGGCACGACGTGGGCGACCAGGCGCACGTCGCCCTCGCCGAAGTCGCGGGCGGTCACCACGGCCGCCTCGACCCGCGGGTGCGCGAGGAGGCACGCCTCCACCTCGCCGGGCTCGACCCGGTAGCCGCGGACCTTGAGCTGGTCGTCGGCGCGGCCCAGGTAGACCAGCTCGCCGCCGGCCAGCCGGACCCCGAGGTCGCCGGAGTCGTAGAGCCGCAGCACGGGCCGGTCCGCGCCGCGGTCGACCCGCACGAACCGCTCCTCGGTCAGCTCGGGCCGGTTGAGGTAGCCGCGCGCCAGGCCGGGACCGCCGACGTGCAGCACGCCGGGCGTGCCGGCGGGCACCGGCTGGCGGCGCTCGTCCAGCACGTGCACCACCAGGTCCGGGATCGGGCAGCCGATCGGGCTGACCGACGGCTGCTCCAGGTCGGCCTCGGTGATCCGGCGCCGGGTGACGTGCACGCACGTCTCGGTGATGCCGTACATGTTGGTCAGCCGGGGGCGGTCGTCGCCGTACCGCTCGACCCACGGCCGCAGCAGGCCCACGTCGAGGCGCTCGCCGCCGAAGACGACGTGCCGCAGCGCGTACGGGGCGGGCTCGTCGAGCATGTCCGCGGCGATCAGCGCGCGGAACGCCGACGGGGTCTGGTTGAGCACCGTGACGCCCTCGGTGAGCAGGAGCTTGCGCAGCAGCGCCGGCATCCGGGCGGTGTTCGGGGGCACCACGACGACCCGGCCGCCGGTGAGCAGCGGGCCCCACGTCTCCCAGACGGAGAAGTCGAACGACGGCGAGTGGAACATCGTCCACACGTCGTCCTCGCCGAACCCGAACCAGGACCGCGTCTGCGTGATCAGGCGCAGCACGGCGTGGTGCTCGACCACGACGCCCTTGGGCGCGCCGGTCGACCCGGAGGTGTAGATGACGTAGGCGGCGCGGTCCGCGCCGGCGGGCGCGGTCGCGGGGGCGGCGGACCCGGCGGGCGGGTCGGCGTCGGCGGCCCCGTCGAGCCAGACCACGCCGGCGGACAGGTCCGCGGGCAGCGCGCCGGCCGAGCGGGTGGAGGCCACCACGACGGGCACCGCGCTGTCCTCGAACAGGTAGCGCAGCCGCTGCTCGGGGTAGTCGGGGTCGATCGGCACGTACGCGCCGCCCGCCTTGCAGATGCCGAGCAGGCCGACCACCAGCTGCGCGCCGCGCGGCGCGCACAGGCCGACCAGGGTCTCCGGGCCGACGCCGACGGCGCGCAGGCGCTCGGCCAGCTCGGTCGACGCCTCGTCGAGCCGGCGGTAGGTGAGGACGCCGTCGGCGGCGGTCACCGCGACGGCGTCCGGCGTCCGGGCCGCCTGCGCGGCGAACGCCTCGTGCAGGAGCCCGGTCACCGGTTCACCCCCGTTCCTGGTGCCGTCGTTCATGCCTGGTCCGGTTTGGCCGTCGCGTAGAGGCCCCAGTGGTGCGGGGTCAGCGCGGTGTCCAGGAAGCTGCCCTGGGTGAACATCCGGGCCCAGGTGCCGCCGCCGCCCTTCTCCGGGGCGCGCTCGCGGAAGAAGATCTCCCGGGCGCCCTCGTCGCGCACGTGCAGGCGCATCAGGCTGCGGTAGGTGGACAGCGAGCGCATGTGGATCATCCAGTGGATGCGGTCCGCCGCGCCGAACGCCTCCTCGTAGACCAGCACGGTCGCCTCGCCGGCCAGGTTGTCGTTGATCACCTGGGCGGCCTCGCGGGCGAACTGCCTCGCCTCGGACCGGTAGTCGTAGACGATCTCGGCGGTCCGGTGCAGCAGGATGCCGGCGTTGGCCGAGTGCAGCAGCTCCTCGTCGGCCTGGGTCGTCTGGGCCCGGGCCGGCGGGAGGTCGACGTCCGCGTCCTCGCTCAGGTAGACGTCGGTGCTCCGCTCCAGCTCGCCGTCCACCCTGGTGCCGTACATCCCCCAGAACTGGGGCAGCATGACGGTCTCCTGGAGGCTGCCGTCCAGGAACATCCGGGACCACGTGCCGCCGCCCCGCTCGGGGGCGATGCGCTGCTTGCCGAACAGCGCCCGGTACGACTCGTCCGAGTCACCCATCCGGACCAGCGTGTCGTAGGCGTCCAGGGACTTCAGGTGGATCAGCCAGTGGATGCGGTCCTTGGTCCCGAACGTCTCCTCGTACAGGAAGACCGAGGCCACGCCCTCCTGGGTGGTGTTGATGTGCTCCGCCAGCTCGCGGGCGAAGACGCGCGCCTCGGAGTGGAACTCGTTGCGCACCTGGGCGGTCCGCTCGACGATCATGCCCGCGTTGGCGCTGTGCAGCGCGCGGCCCGGCGACAGGCTGGTCTGCCCCTGCGCGCCGCGCGGGGCGGACACCGCGGAAAGCTGCCCACCGGTGCGCGGTTCAACGATTGTCACACATTCCTCCTCCAGTCTTCCGCAGCACCAGGTGCCCTGGAGACGCGGGAACCATATATGGCGAATCCATCCGGCAGAACGTCCGAACGGATGAACGCAACGACCCCCTCATAACCATTTTCGAGGCGACCCTATGCGTCTACCCGATGGCTCCCCAGCTCACTTTTGAGCACGCCACCGCCGGTCATTACGCCGAGCCACCGAGCAAATACGGAGACGGCATCCTCCATCAGGCGCGAGGCCACGACATCGACGTGGCGATTACGCCAATGTGCCAGTTCGGTGCTTTTGAGGTATCGGTTGAACGACCCCATCGCGGGCCCCGTGTGCACCTGGGCGTTCACCCGCTCCCCGCCCCGCAGGGCCGCCCTGGTCCCGTCCACGAAGTAGGCGCGGAAGACCTGGGCCATGCGCGCCTTGGGGTCGCGCAGCGCGCGCTCCAGGTCGGCCGGCCGCTCGCGGCGCAGGTACTCCTCGGTGGTCCGCCACACCTCCGCCAGGGGGCGGCGGAAGAACTTGTCCTCCAGGGACGCCACCGCGGCGCCGTCCAGCTCCTCCAGCGAACCGTGCCGCCGGTACAGCTCGTACAGCCTGGTGGCGCGGGCCGCGAACAGCGTGCCCCGGCGGGCCACCTGCACCCGCGCGCCCATCTCGAACATGTCGCCGGCCGGCGCGTAGGCGGTGTCCTGCACGTCCAGGCCGGCCAGCAGGTCCTTGACGTCGTCGGACACCCCGGCCTCCGGGGTGCACTGGTTGATCGACCCGGTGACGACGAACTCCGCGCCGAGCAGGAAGACCGCCGCGACCGCCTCGGGCGAGCCGAGGCCGCCCGCCGCGCCGACCCGGACGCGCCGCGCGTAGCGGTGCTCGGCCATGACTTCATCGCGCAACCGGCACATTGCGGGGAGTAGCGCCAGGGCCACGCCGCCGTCGGTGTGGCCGGCGGAATCGGATTCCACGCAGATGTCCCCGGCGACCGGCAGGCGAATGGCCGCCGCCGCCTCCGCGCGGGTGAGGTGCCCGCGGGCGACCAGGTCGTCCAACAATGCCCGCGCGGGCGGCCTCATGAATGCGGCGGCGACTTCCGGGCGGGACACCTTGGCCAGCACGTGGCGCACCGCGACCGCATTCCCGTGCTCGTCGAGGTGCGCGCCGGAGAACCGAAACCGGACAACCGGGGCGGTAACGGTCGCGTACCCGGCGGCCTCGACGTGGCGCACGTCGTGCCGCAGGCAGAGGGCGACCAGGTCGTGCTCGCGGGCGTCGTCGTCGAGCCCGTGCAGCAGGTTCACCCCGAAGCGACCGCCGCGCCCGAGCTCGCGGGTCAGCCGGGCCACCGCGTCCTCGACCACGTGCCCGCGCAGCCCGCCGGCCCCGAAGAAGCCCATCAGCCCGGCCCGCGCCATGCGCAGCACCAGTTCCACCGACGAGATGCCGTGGTACATCGACCCGGCGAGGTAGGCGTAGCGCAGCCCGTAGTCGGCGCGGAACTCGGCCGACCCCAGGTTCTCGGCGCGCAGCCCGAACGCGGCGGGCGGCGGCACGACGGGCGCGGCGATCTCGGCGGGCGCGGGCACGACGGCGGGCGGGACGGCCGGCGCGGGGGGTGCGGCGGGCGCGGGCAGCGGGCGTTCCAAGGCCTTGCGCCACAGACCGGTCAGCACGGTCCCGGGTCCCAGTTCGCGCAGCTCGCACACCCCGGCCCGGCGCAGGTGGTCCACGGTCCGCGCCCACTGGACGGGCCTGACGATCTGCTCGGCCAGCAGCTCGGCGACCCGGCCGGGGGTGTACGGCTCGCCGGTCACGTTGGCCACGACGGGCACCGCCGGGTCGGCGAAGGTCTCGGCCGCGACGACCCGCCGGAACTCCTCGGCCGCGCCCGCCATGTACCGCGAGTGGAAGGCGGCGCTGACGTTCAGCGGCACGCACCGCACGCCGGGCAGGGCGGTGAGCACCGGGGCGAGCGCGCTGAGGCTGTCCCTCGGGCCGGACAGCACCACCTGGTCGGGCGCGTTGACGTTGGCCGGGTCCACGTCCGGCGCGTGCTCGGCGACCAGCTCGGCCACCCGCTCCGCGTCCAGGCCCAGCACCGCGAGCATCCCGCCGCCGCGCGCCTCCCCCATCAGCTCGCCGCGCCTGCGGACCATGCGCAGGCCGGCCGCGAAGTCGAAGACGCCCGCCGCGAACAGCGCCGCGTACTCCCCGAGGCTGTGCCCGGCGAGGTACGCGGGCAGCGGCTCGCGCTCCCTCGCGTCGAGGAAGGTCAGCGCGCCCACGACGAACAGCGCGGGCTGGGCGTAGCGGGTCTCGCGCAGCAGGTTGTCCGGGTCGCGCAGCAGCAGGTCGCGCACCGGGAGGCCCAGCTCCGCGTCCGCCCGCGCGACCAGCTCGGGGAAGCGGTCGAGCACGTCCGCGCCCATGCCGCGGCGCTGCGACCCCTGACCGGGGAAAACCCATGCCTGCACGGACACTCCTCACCTCGGCGCGAGACGGGCGTCAGCGTTCCCAGGGGAACCGCTGCTCGGTCACGAACGCGGCCATCCGCTCGCGGACGGTGGCCGAGTCGAGCAGGCGGCGGAACTCGGCGACGGCGGTCCGCTCGACCTCGTCGGTGACGATCCACATCCGCCGGAAGTAGTGCTTGGCGTCACCCACCGTGACCGGGTCGACCTTGCCCACCCGGAACAGCAGCCTGCGCAGCAGCAGGTCGAACTCCTCCGCGCGCTCCACGGCCTCGTCGACGAGGTTCCACCGCTGCGCGCGGTCCACGTCGACCGCGGTGGTGGTCAGGGTCATCGAGTAGGCGGCCTGGAAGCCCGCCCGCCGGATCAGGAACGGCGTGACGCACGCGGGCAGCAGCCCCCACAGCGCCTCGGGCAGGCTGAACCGGGTGCGCGCCGTGGCGTGCACCAGGTCGCAGGCCGCGACGATGCCCACGCCGCCGCCGGTGACCCGGCCGTCCACCTGGGCCACGACCACCCGGGGCGTCTCGGTGAGCCGCCGCAGCACGCCGAGGAACTCGGCGCCGCCGCGCTCGGCGGGGCGCGCGCCCGGGTCCGCCGCCGAGGCGAGGTCCATGCCCGAGCAGAACACCCCGCCGGTCGCGCGCAGCACCACGACCCGGCAGCCGGGGTCCGCCTCGGCGGCGTCGAGCACCCGGTGCAGGTCGGCGAGGAGGTCGCCGGTGATGCTGTTCTGCTCGCCCGGCCGGTCGAGCACGACCGTGCAGACCTCGCCGTCCAGGCTCGCCCGGACCGCGGTGGTGGTCGTCAGCTCCACCGGTACCCCCGGTGGAAGTCGCGGATCTCGTCGAGCACCAGCAGCCCCTGACCGGCGAAGCGGTCGTCGTAGACGTCCTGGTACTCCTTCGTGTCGAAGACGTGGTCGCGCACGCCGCTCATGCGGTGCGCGGCCCCGTCGACCAGGACCTCGTACTCGGGCATCTCCAGCGGCCTGCGGTCGGCGATGCGCCGGCCGACGCCGGCCGCGCCCAGGCGGTCCTTGGCCCGCGGCGGCACCACGCCGCTGTAGAACTCCGACGCGCAGCCCGAGCCGTAGGAGAACATCCCGACCCGGGTGTCCCGGTCGAAGGCGCCGTGGTCGATCGTCGAGCACAGCGCCAGGTACAGCGCGGCGGAGTACACGTTGCCGACCTCGGCGCAGTACTCCAGGGAGCCCGCGACCCGCTCGGCGAAGTCCGCGTCGATCTCCGCGGCCGACAGCCCCGCGTGCCGGCGCACCAGCGTGCGGTGCGCGCCGCGGACCATGCCGGCGAACGGGGTGTGCAGCACCAGGTGGTCGAACGTCGTCACGACGTGCGCGCCGACGACGCGCTCCGCGTAGTGGCGGTAGCTCTGGTCCAGGCACTCCAGGTAGGACAGCAGCGACAGGTCGGAGTCGCCCGCCTCCAGGTCCGGCCGGGGGCGGAGGGTGTCCATCACCTCGTGGCTGTAGTAGCCGTTGGCCCCCGCGTCGAGCGCCAGGACGTCGGCCTGCCGGCTGACCAGCATGGCCACCGCCCCCGCGCCCTGCGACGGCTCCCAGTAGGTGCCGCGGGCCGCCGCCATCGCCGCGTCGGCCGCGATGACCAGCGCTTTCACCTCGGGGTCGGGGTGGGTGCCGACGAACGCCGCGGCCGTCTGGAGCGCGGCGGTGCCGCCGTAGCAGGCGTGCTTGACCTCGAACGAGCGGCAGCGCCTGCCCAGGCCGAGCGCCTCGTGGACGTAGGTGCTGATGGGCTTGCCGAAGTCGATGCCGGACTCGGTGCCGACGACCACCAGCTCGATCAGGTCGCGCTCGTCCGGCGCCAGGGCGTCGACCAGCGGCTTGGCGGCGTTGACCGCGTTGGTCACCGCGTCCTCGCACGGCAGCCCGACGGACTTGCGCCGCATCATCAGGTTCTCGAACCGCCGCTGGTCGAGGTCGCGCGCCTGGAACAGCTCGCGCACGCCGACGCTGGTCCTGCCCACGTAGACGTCGATGGCCTCGATGCCCACCGCTGAGTCCGTCGTCACTCGCACCCCTCGCTCCGGTCGTCGTGGTCGGCGGCGGCGTCAGCTGCCGGCCGCACCGGGGTAGTGCGGGATGAGCACGGTGTCGTGCAGGGAGCCGTCGAGGAACAGGGCGCCCCAGTCGCCGCCGCCCGCGCCGTCCGACACGCGCTGCCTGCTCAGCAGGGCCCGCATCTCGTCGTTGCCGGTCTCCTGCTCCAGGACGGCGCGGTAGTCGTCCAGGGTGCGCAGGTGGATCATCCAGTGGATGCGGTCCTGGGTGCCCCACTGCTCCTCGTACAGGAAGACCGTGCAGCGGCCGGCCAGCTGCTCGTTGAGGTGCGCGCCCCACTCGAAGGCGAACTTGCGGCCCTGCTTGCGCAGCGCGTAGCGCACCTGGCCGGTGCGGTGCAGCACGACCCCGGCGTTGCCGCTGTGCAGCATGACGTCGGGGGCCTGGCTGGTCTGGAACTGCGCGGGGGCGGCGAACAGGCCCTCGACGTCGTGGTCGTCGGCGTGGGTGAGGCCGTGCTGGGGCACGATGATGTGCTCCTGGAAGGACCCCTCGGCGAACATCCGCTCCCAGTTGCCGCCGCCCTCGTCGGCGAGCCGGTCGGCCTGCGCGATCTCCTGGTACTCGGCGTCGTGGTCGACCATCTCCAGCAGGCGGCCGTAGTCGTTGGGCGCCTTCATGTGGATCAGCCAGTGCAGCCGGTCCTGCACGCCGAACAGCTCCTCGTAGACGAGCGTCGTGGCGTACGGGTGCAGCGCCTTGTTGGTGCCGTCCTGGAGGTCCTTGGCGAACGACCGGGCCTGCCGGCGGAACCGGTAGTTGACCTGGCCGACGCGGTGGATGATCAGCCCGCTGTTGCCGGTGTGCAGCAGTTCGTCCACGGGATCGGTGGTCTGCGCCTGCGCGGGCGGTACGAAGGTCCACGCCGTCATCGCCTGCTCCTCTCGAAGGGACGCCCCCGCGGCGGTTGTGCGGCAGGCGGAGCAGGACGCTAAGCACGCCGGGATGGCCGCGCCGCTCAAAGTTGTGCATCCCCGGTCACCTGGCAGGACGCAGTATTCGGGGCACGCCGGGAGGGCGGACAAGCGGACCCGACGGTCCGGTTGGGCTATGCTCCCGCCGTAGGCCCGCCTGCCGCGGGACGCTGTCGGTCGAGCGCACCAGAGGGAGTCCGGTTCCATGGCCCAGACGATGTCCTTCGACAAGGACGCCGACGACTACGACGCCTACCACGGCGGCCTGGAGCGGGGCCGCAAGGCCGCCGCCGACATCGCGCCGCACCTGGTGCCGGGCACCGTGCTGGAGGTCGGCGTCGGCACCGGCCTGGTCGCCTACGGCATCCGCGAACTCGGCCACCCGGTGGTGGGCATCGACGTGGCGCCGCAGATGGCGGCCCGCGCCGGGTACCGGCTCGACGGCATGGCCGTGCTCGGCACCGCCGAGAAGCTGCCGTTCGGCGACGACTCCGTGCCGAACGTGGTCATGGTGCACCTGCTGCACGTCGTGGACGACATGAAGGCCACCCTGAGCGAGGCGGCCCGCGTGCTGGCCCCCGGCGGGCGGCTCGTGGCGGTGCACGGCGTGCCCGAGGCCGAGCCGGACGACATGGTGGCCGCCGCGTCGGTCCTGGACGTGCTCAAGCCCGAGGTGCCCGACACCCCGGAGAAGCTGCACGAGACGGCCGCGTCCCTCGGCCTGAAGCTGGTCGCCACCGGCGGCGCGAACCCGTACGAGCTGGACATCAGCCCGAACGACTACGCGGACAGCATCGCCGGCCGCGTGTGGTCCTACCTCAAGAACGTCGACGAGGCCGACTGGGAGCGCCTGGTCGTGCCCGCGGTGGCCGCCCTGCGCGCGCTGCCCGACCCCGGGACCGAGCGCCACCAGGTGTGGCAGGTCCCCCTCTCGGTCTTCACCCTGGACTGACCGCCCGGAGCCCTTTCGGGAGCACGGCCCGCCGCGCGCGGCGGGCCGGGTCGTCCCCTGCCCGCACCCTGGAGGAACCGTGCCCGAGGACGTCACCCTGCCCGTGCTCCTGCGGAACCTGGCCGCGACCGCGCCGGACGCCGTCGCGGTCACCGTCGACCCGGACGCCGTGCTGACCTTCGGCACGTGGGAGCGCCGCTCGCAGGCCGTGGCGCTGGAGCTGCTCGCCCGCGGCGTCGAGCGCGGCGCGCGGGTCGCGGTGTACTTCGGCGGCGACGAGTGGGTCGACTACGCGGTGGCCTACCTGGGCGTGCTCAAGGCGGGCGCGACGGCGGTGCACCTCAACGGCGGCATGACCGACGAGGAGCTGGTCCGCCGGCTCGACCAGTGCCGGGTCGCCGGGTTCGTGCACGGCTCCGAGGCGCCCCGCCCGGTGCTGCTGGGCACCGACCGCTGGAGCACGCCCGTCACCGCGCTGGAGACCGGCCGCACCGGCCCCACCGGCGTCGAGCTGCGCACCGACGACCTCGCCGACGTCCTCTACACCACCGGCACCACGGGCCTGTCCAAGGCCGTCGCGTGCCCGCACGGCAACTACGTCTTCGGCCGCGCCCAGGCGACCATGGACCACATCGCCGCCGTGGACCACATGCTCGCCCCCATGCCCCTGGGCACGTCGACCAGCCAGGCCACGATCTGCTTCCCGATCCTGTCCGGCACGCCGCTGCTGCTCAACGCCCCCGGCGACCCGGAGCGGTCCGCCGAGCTGATCGAGCGGCACCGGCTCGGCACGATCATGGTGCCGCCGCACGCCGCGATCCAGCTCGTGAACTCCGGCGCGGCGGCCCGCCACGACCTGAGCTGCGTGGAGACGGTGGCCACGGCGTCGGCGGCGTTCCCGCCCGCGGTGGCCGAGGCGCTGCTGGCGGCGCTGCCGCAGGCCCGGCTGGCGACGTCCTACACCTCGATCGAGGCCGCGCCGGCCGTGGTGATCAACGTGTTCGACCCGGCCGCGCCGACCGCGCTCGGCGTGCCCGCGCACGGCACCGAGCTGAAGATCACCGACGACGACGGGGTGGAGCTGCCGACCGGGCGGGTCGGGCACGTCTGGCTCCGGTCGGCCGCGCCCAAGCGGCTCTACCTCGACCCCGAGCTGAACCGCGTCACGCACGTGGACGGGTGGACCCGGCTCGGCGACCTCGGCCACGTGGACGAGGCGGGCGTGCTGCACTTCTTCGACCGCGCGGTGGACGCGGTCCGCACGGCCGGCGGGCTGGTCTCGACGTTCGCCGTCGAGTCCGCGCTCTACGAGCACCCGGCCGTGCTGGAGGCCGCCGCCTACGGCGTCCCCGGCGACGACGGCGAACGGGTCGTGGCGCTGGTCGTCACGGGCGACCCGGTCGTCGTGGCGGAGCTGTCCGCGCGGGCGTCGGAGCGGGTCGGCGTCCCCGTGGAGGTCGAGGCGGTCGACGCGCTGCCCCGCAATTTCCTCGGCAAGGTCGTGAAGCGCGAGCTGCGCGCGCGATCGGCAGGCACCCCACGACCCGCGACCGCGGGTGACGTCCCGGAAGGAAGTGAACGACCGATGAGCATCCAGTCGGCCCTGCTGGAGCTGCTGCGCTGCCCCCACGACACCGCGACCCCGCTGGGTCAGGACGGCGCGGAGCTGGTGTGCCCGACGTGCTCCCGCAGGTACCCGATCGTGGACGGCGTCCCCGTGCTGCTGCCGGAGCCGGTGGCGGGCTGACCGCGACGACGGGCACCCTGGACGCGATGACGACCGGAACCACCAGCACTGGGGGCACCATGGCCGGCAAGGCCGAGCGCGGCGTCGCGCGATCCCGCACGGACGCGGTCCGCAACCAGCGGTTGCTCGTCGAGGCCGCCGGCCGGGCGTTCGCCCGGTCCGGCCTCCAGGTCTCGGTCTCGGCGGTGGTCGACGAGGTCGGCCTCGGCAAGGGCACCGCGTTCCGGTGCTTCCGCACCAAGGAGGACCTGGTGGCCGCGGTGGTCGCGGCGCGCCTGTCCGAGCTGGCGGCCCTCGCCGTCCCCGCCACCGACGACGAGTCGCCGGTGGCGGCCCTGCTGCGGTTCCTGGAGCGGCACGTGGAGCTGCTCGTGACCGACCGCGGGGTGTCGGAGGCGCTGGACGACCCGGTCCAGGCGCACCCGGAGGTCCGGGCGGCGGTGGCGGCCCTGGTCGAGGCCGCGGAGGCGGTCGTCGCACCCGCCCGCGAGGCGGGCGGGCTGCGCGCGGGCGTGACGGCGGTGGACGTGGTGGTGCTGGCCGGCGCGGTGGCGCGGACCGCGCGGCCCCTGGGCGCCGTCCGGCCGGACGCCTGGCGGCGCTACCTGCACGTCGTCCTGGACGGGCTGCGGTCCGGCGTGGACGACCGCGACCCGCTGCCTGGGCGCGGCCCGGCGGCCGAGGACCTGGACACCGCCATGGGGGCCGCCGCCCGCTGAGCGCGGGCCCCGCCCCCGCACCGCCCGCGACGGCCACCCCGCGCCGCCCGCCCCACCCCACAGCGCCCACCCCACAGCGCCCACCCCACAGCGCCCACCCCACAGCGCCCTCCAGACAGCGCGCATCCCGCAGTACCCGCCCGGTAGTGCGCTGTTCTGCGCAGCCGCGAGGGCCGCGCGTCCCGGAGGATCGACCGGCACACCCCTTAAGCGGACCAGTGGGTCCGCTTAGCTGCTACGGTGAAGCCCCGATCCCCTCCAGGAGTTCAGCCATGACCGCATCTCCGGGTCTCGACAGCCAGTCCGCCTCCGGAGGAGGCGCGTCCGGGAACCGCTGGCTCGTCCTCGTCATCGTGTGCCTGGCCTACTTCGTCGTCGCACTGGACGCCACCGTGGTGAACGTGGCGCTGCCGTCCATCGAGCGCGAGCTGGGCATGTCGCCCGCCGCGCTCCAGTGGGTCGTCAACGCCTACGCCCTCGTCTTCGGCGGTTTCCTGCTGCTCGGCGGTCGGCTCGCCGACCTCGCCGGCCGCAAGACCGTGTTCATCGCGGGCGTCGTGCTGTTCACCGTCGCCTCCGCGCTCAGCGGCCTCGCCACCTCCCCGGAGGTGCTCACCATCGGCCGCGGCCTCCAGGGCCTCGGCGGCGCCCTGATCGCGCCCTCGGCGCTGTCGATCCTGACGACCGCGTTCCACGACCCGGGCGAGCGCACCAAGGCACTGGGCGTCTGGAGCGCCATCGGCGCCGGCGGCAGCGCGTTCGGCCTGTTGATCGGCGGCCTGCTCACGGGCCTGCTGTCGTGGCACTGGATCTTCTTCATCAACGTGCCGTTCGGCGTCACGGCCCTGGTGCTGGCGGTGCGCACGGTGTCGAACTCGCGCGAGGAGCTGCCGCACCGCAGCTTCGACGTCGCGGGCGCGCTGACCGTGACCGGCGGCCTCGTGCTGCTCGTGTGGACGCTGAGCAACGCGCAGGCGTGGGGCTGGACCTCCCCGGTGGTGCTGGCCCTGCTCGGCCTCGGCGTGGCCCTGCTGGCGGCGTTCGTGGTCATCGAGTCGCGCAGCAAGTTCCCGCTGATGCGCCTGAGCGTGCTGCGCATCCGGACGCTGGCCGTGGCCAACGCGACGCTGATCTTCCTGACCTCCGGCATCTTCACGATGTTCTTC
Source organism: Saccharothrix sabaoui (assembly GCF_051756985.1). Taxonomy (NCBI): domain Bacteria; kingdom Bacillati; phylum Actinomycetota; class Actinomycetes; order Pseudonocardiales; family Pseudonocardiaceae; genus Saccharothrix; species Saccharothrix sabaoui. Next base: position 619 of record NZ_JBPKJK010000199.1, on the reverse strand, counting down.
TTCTCCGCCCTGTACCTCCAGGGCATCCTGGGCTACGGCCCCATCCAGGGCGGCCTGGCGTTCCTGCCCGCCGCGATGGGCGTCATGGTCGGCGCCACCGTCGCGGACGCCCTGGCGCGCAAGATCGGCCACGTCGTCACCGGTGCGGGCGGTCTCGGCCTGGCCACGGTCGGCATGCTGCTGCTGTCGCGCATCACCGCGCAGTCGACCTACGCCGCGGACCTGCTGCCCGGCCTGCTGTGCCTGTCGATCGGCCTGGGCATCGCCTTCGTGCCGATCACGTTCCTGGCGACGTCCGGCGTCCCCGAGGCGGACTCGGGCCTGGCGTCGGGCATCTACCAGACCGTGCAGCAGATCGGTGGCGCGATGGGCCTGGCGGTGCTCGCCGTGCTGGCCGCCAACCGCACCGAGGCGGTCCTCGAAGGTCCCTCGCCGCTGCCGCTGCCCGAGGCGCAGGTCGCCGGCTTCAACGTCGCCTTCGTCGGCGGCGCGGTGCTGCTCGCCGCGGGCGCGGTGGTGTTCGCGGCCCTGCTGCGCAAGCGCCACATCGCGCCGCTGCTGGCCGAGGCGGAGGCCGCCAAGGCGGCCGGGCCGGAGCCGGCCGGGGAGTCGGCGAAGG